>CAJWBV010000237.1 GCA_913020275.1 uncultured Rhodobiaceae bacterium | reverse complement strand
GTCGGCGTCGATCGTGCAAGTGCACAGTGCGACTCTATGGATGTGCCGCAGCAACACTACCCGCTCAATTTGATGGCCATCGAAAACTGCTTGTGCGAGGGTGATAAATATCTGCGATGCACCCACGGCAAAGGCCGCTTTAAGCAGAAATTTAGCCCTGCGTCCGCAGAGGGGGCCAGTGGTGGCTACCTGGATGATTTATCAATCGCACTCCATACACTGGCTGCCACATGGAATCGCGGGAACTGCCAACAGGGCAATGCCGCTCGGGACCACTTGCCCTCGCTCCACCTGTATGTGCTTGATGTGCTAGACAAAGGCACTCTGCAAAGACCGTGCGCGCCAGCACCAGCAGAACATCAAGCGGGCCTTCATACCCCTCAAGATTGACCGACATGCCTTCGCGCATTTCCGGCTGATAGGCCGGCGCGTCTTCAAATTCGCTTATCGCTAAATGAGAATCAGAACTGTCAGATGTCATAGGGGCGTTATACCGTGTTCTGCGCCTCAGGGAAAACATGGCCGACAAGTTCTCCCCAACGCTTTTGTGTTCTCTCATCGACATGGCTGGAAAGACCGGCAATCTCCGCTTCGACACGGGCCGCGCGTTCAGCCGTTTTGCCGGTCATATTTGGCGGCAAGACGCCCGCAATGGCCGCCATCTCATCGCGGTCGCCATTGCAATGCAGAATAATATCGCAGCCAGCCGCGAGCGCTTTTTCCGTGCGTTCCGCAAAATCCCCCGACAATGCCTTCATGCTCAAATCATCCGTCATCAGCAATCCGTCAAAGCCAATGCGGTCGCGGATGATATCCCCCACCACCACTCGCGACAGTGTGCTGACTTGGCCTGCATCCAACGCCGAATAGTTAATATGTGCGGTCATGCCCATCAAAGCGCTGCTCAGCGCACGGAAAGGCACAAAATCAGTGGCCGCAAGCGTGTCGAGGTCAGTATCAACATCCGGCAAGGCATGGTGGCTGTCCACCTTGGCGCGGCCATGTCCAGGCAGGTGCTTGATGACGGGCACAACGCCGCCGGCCCGCAAACCTTCGTAAAATGCGCTGCCCAATTGGGTGATGGTTTCGCCATCTTCGCCAAAAGCGCGGTCGCCAATAACGTCGGACATGCCGGTAAGGCCCAAATCCAAAACCGGTGCGCAATTTGCCGTGATGCCTAGTTTGCGGAGGTCATCCGCCAGCAGCATGGCCCCCAGATGGGCGGCCTCGGTGCCCGTGTCGGGGTTTTGCCCAAATAACTCTTCATAGGCGCGCGCCGGCGGATAGGGCCGCACCAGAGGCGGTTTCAGGCGCGCCACGCGCCCGCCTTCCTGGTCTATGAAAATCGGCAGATGTGCATTGCCGGATTTTTCGCGCAAATCGTCAGTCAGGGCGCACAGTTGTTCACGAGTTTCGATATTACGCGCGAATAAAATAATGCCCCAAGGCCGGTTTTCGCGGAAGAACGAGCCTTCTTCGGCGGTTAGTGAGGTTCCTTCAAGGCCAAAAATAACCGGACGGGTCTCACGGTTGGCGACGGACAAGACAGTCCTGACCCCGCTTTTTCAAATCGGAACAAAAACTGTCAGCCGCCGCCTTGGTTGCAAATCCCGCAACATTAACGCGGTAGAAAATACCTCGATCGCCCAAATCGACCCGCAAGATAAACGGATCGCGGCGCCCCAGCAGATCGTCATGCTCCGCTTGCAGGCGCGCATAGACACCCCGCGCGAGGGCACGGCTGCGCGACGCGGACAATTGCACCATATAATCCTGGCGTGGAGCCGGCACAGTTTCAGATGCCGGAACTGGCGCAGGTTCAGCTGATGAGGCGGCTGGTTCTGGCGGCAAGGGGTCGGGTTTTGGTTCGACAGACGGTTTCGGCATTGGTCGGGCGATGGCAGTCGCAGACGGCTCAGAAGGTGCTTCGGCTTTCGGCGCGCGGTTCAGGTCTGTTCTTGGCGGTGACGCCGGAACTCCGGTTTCAGATTGACTAGCAAGCCGCTCACCAAC
>CAJWBV010000236.1 GCA_913020275.1 uncultured Rhodobiaceae bacterium | reverse complement strand
GCCCATGCTGGCGTGAGCCTCCTGCCCGCGGCTTCTCCGGCCTCGGCTTCATTGTCGTCATTGGCCGCCGCTGCGTCGTCATCATTGTCATCTGTGCCGTCATTTTCGACGACGGTGATACCCATTTCCGACAACATGGACATAATGTCTTCGATTTGCTCGGAGGTAAACTCCTCCGGCGGCAAAACAGCGTTCAGCGCATCGTATGTCACAAAACCGACCTCTTTGGCGGATTTGATCATCCGCTTGACCTGCCGGTTGTTCATATCGATAAGCGGGCTGTCGCCTGTATCGACTTCTTCCGTTTTTTCTGCAGCTTTTTTCGTTGCCATCTTAGTTCGCGTGACCCCTCTCACGTTAACGTGGTTGTATTGCTTCTCTCAAGCGCGGCGATCTGGTTCACAATTGCGCTGAGACGTTCAAAGTTTTCCTGTGTGCTGTTGACGGCAAAATCGGCCTCGGCTTCGGCACGTTCGTCCGTCAATGTCTTTAATGTATGGTGAACGCCGACAACTTCAAGCCATCCGGCCTCGACAATCTCCAACGCGCTGTCTTGCCGCACAAAACCCATTGTCAACGCCTCCGGCATTTGTCGCAGCTGCTCAACCAGTGCGCTTTCTCCAAGCGCATCTAAATGCCCAGTCAAACCGCCCTTGTCAAGCCCTGCGGCAGGGTCAATTTGCCGGTCGGCATAGTCAATAATATGGAAACGCAACTTGTCGAGGCCGGCCGTCTCAAAAATAAGGGTTTCAAACAGGTCGCGGTGTTTTTGCATCAAATCGGGATGATTGATAACGCATAGCACAATCAGCGCTTCGCGCGGCGGCATGCCATTGCCCTGGGCAATGGTCGAACGGCGCGTTTCGCTTTTCGCCGACTGACGCCGCCAAGACTGGCGGTTCGTCGGCCCTGACCGGTCACCGGTTGCGCGATAGGGCACACCCTGTTCACCCAACAACCGGTCGAGGCGGGTTTTAATTTCTTGCGCGTATAGGGCGCGGACATCTGCATCATTTATTTGCTGAACAGCGGCGCGCAGGCGTTTTTTGAGCGCCGCGGCGCGTTCGGGCGTGTCCCACGGCGCTGTCTCAACCTCGCGCTCCCATAACAAATCGATCATGGAAAGCGCACGCCCAATGACATTTTGCACCACTTCTGCACCGCCTTCGGCCACCAAATCATCGGGGTCTTTGCCGGCAGGGAGCATGGCAAAACGCAATGAATAGCCCGCCGTCAGCAGGGGCAATGCGCGATCAATCGCCCGGTAAGCCGCACGTAATCCCGCCTGATCCCCGTCAAGGCACATGACCGGCTCCGGCGTGAGCCGCCATAACAGTCTGATTTGTTCTTCGGTAATCGCCGTACCGAGCGGGGCTACGGCATGGTCAATGCCGGCACGCGCAAGACCAATAACATCCATATAGCCTTCGGCCACCAGCACGGATTTCGTGTCATAGGCCGGTTGGCGCGCGCGGGCAAAATTGAACAAAACCGAGCTTTTATGAAAAAGCGGCGTTTCCGGCGAGTTCAGATATTTGGCGCGCGCATCGGCTTGCATGGCGCGCCCACCAAAAGCGATTACACGCCCGCGCGCATCTTGAATGGGAAATATAATGCGGTCACGGAAGCGGTCGTAAGGCACGCCGCCATCATCGGGCTTAATGGCAAGTCCGGCCTCGACAATCATGTCGATTGTCACATCGCGCGCTTGCAAATACTCAACCAGCCCGCGCCGCGCGCCCGGTGCAAACCCCAACCCAAACTCGCGTACCAGCGCATCGCTGACGCCACGCTTTTCAAGATAGCTGCGCGCTTGCGCCGCGTGCGATTTCGCCAATTGCTCGCCAAACCATGTCGCGGCGGCTTGGGTAACGTCGATGAGCGAGGCCTGTCGGCGCGCTTTTTCCGCAGATTTCGGATCGTTTTGCGGCATTTGCAAGCCGGCCTGATGTGCCAGCGCCTCGACGGATTCGAGAAAACTCAAGCCTTCGGTTTCCATTAGGAAATCGAAAACCGAGCCATGCTTGCCGG
>CAJWBV010000235.1 GCA_913020275.1 uncultured Rhodobiaceae bacterium | reverse complement strand
CGATCGAAAATGTCGACCCCATGGGTGTCCATACAGGCGACAGCATTACCGTCGCACCGGCGCTGACGCTCACCGACCGCGAATATCAAATCATGCGCAATGCGTCGATTGCGGTGTTGCGCGAAATCGGCGTCGAAACCGGCGGCTCAAATGTGCAATTTGCCGTTAATCCGGCAGATGGCCGCCTTGTGGTCATTGAAATGAACCCGCGTGTGTCGCGCTCATCGGCATTGGCCTCAAAAGCAACCGGTTTTCCGATCGCCAAAGTCGCCGCAAAACTCGCCGTCGGCTACACGCTGGATGAGCTGATGAACGACATTACCGGCGTTACCCCGGCCAGTTTTGAGCCGACCATTGATTATGTGGTGACGAAAATTCCGCGCTTTGCGTTTGAAAAATTTCCGGGTGCCGAGCCTCTTTTGACAACTGCGATGAAATCGGTCGGCGAGGCCATGGCCATTGGACGCAATTTTCAGGAATCCCTGCAAAAAGCCCTACGCTCGCTGGAGACCGGCCTGACCGGTTTGAACACGCCGGAAGGCGCGCCCATGACCGACGAAAGCGGCGACATGGACGAGTTGCGCGCCGCTTTGACGACGGCTACGCCTTCGCGCCTGCTCATGGTTGCCCATGCCTTGCGGCAAAACATGTCGGTTGACGAAGTTTGTGCGCTGTCGCATTTCGATCCTTGGTTCGTGCGCCAAATCAAAGAAATCGTCGATACAGAAGCACTGGTGGCCGCGCGCGGCCTGCCCGACACGCCCGAAGCCATGCGCCATGTCAAAGCCATGGGTTTTTCAGATGCGCGGCTGGGTGAACTGGCCGGAACCGATGAAGACACGGTGCGCGCGGCGCGGCACAAGCTGGACATTCGCCCCTATTTCCGCCGCATTGACACCTGCGCCGCCGAATTTGCGGCCAGCACACCCTATCTTTATTCAAGCTATGACGCGCCCTCGCCTTTTGCGCAACAAGCCGAGTCCGAGCCGACAGCGCGCCCGAAGGCCGTCATTCTGGGCGGCGGGCCGAACCGCATCGGTCAGGGCATTGAGTTTGATTATTGTTGCTGCCACGCGGCATATGCGCTAGCCGATGCCGATATTGAAAGCATTATGGTTAATTGCAATCCGGAAACTGTCTCCACCGACTATGACACCTCAGACCGGCTGTATTTCGAACCATTGACGCAAGAAGATGTTCTTGAATTGCTGGCGTGTGAAATGGCATCGGGCGAATTGCTGGGCGTGATTGTGCAATTTGGCGGGCAGACACCGCTCAAACTCTCGCAAGCGCTTGAGCGCGCCGGCATCCCCATTCTGGGCACGTCACCGGACGCTATCGACCTGGCAGAAGACCGCGATCGCTTCAAAGACCTGCTCGACCGGCTTGGCTTGAAACAACCCCCCAATGGCATTGCGCGCAGCGCCGAAGAAGCCCACGCCATTGCCGCCGATATCGGCTTTCCAGTCGTCATACGGCCGTCTTACGTGTTGGGCGGACGGGCGATGGAAATTGTCTCCAGCGACGCCCAGCTTGACCGCTATATGCGCGAAGCGGTGATTGTATCGGGTGACAGCCCGGTTCTGATTGACGGCTATTTGCGCGACGCCACGGAACTGGATGTCGATGTGCTGTGCGACGGCGATGAGGTTGTGGTGGCCGGTATTCTCGAACATATCGAAGAAGCCGGTGTGCATTCGGGCGACAGTGCGTGCTCCATGCCGCCGCATTCACTTTCGCAAGCCATTATTGACGAGCTGACCCGTCAGGCCAGTGCCATGGCAAAGGCGCTGAATGTAGTTGGGTTGATGAATGTGCAATTTGCTGTGCAGGCTGACACGATTTATGTGATCGAGGCCAATCCGCGCGCCAGCCGCACCGTTCCGTTTGTGGCGAAAGTTCTGGGGCGCCCGATTGCCAAAATCGCAGCGCGTTTGATGGCCGGCAGCAAATTGTCGGAATTTGGCCTCGACTTGCAACCTTACGACCATATCGCCGTCAAAGAGGCGGTGTTTCCGTTCGCCCGTTTTCCCGGTGTTGAT
>CAJWBV010000234.1 GCA_913020275.1 uncultured Rhodobiaceae bacterium | reverse complement strand
TCACGCCGCCCAGCGCATAGACAACTAGACCGTGCGCCTTGGCGTGTTGCGCCAGCGCCAGAAAATTGAACACGCCAAGCCCGCGCGCGCCGACATGTGTGGTGGTTGGGAAAACCGGAGATATAAGAACGCCGTCGAACCCGCATTGTGCGGCGCGGTCGATCTCGGCGCGGTCATGCGCTGCGGCCAGAGACTTGCCGCGCAAGCAGGGCAGCAAGGCGGTTCTTACGCTTCGCGCAGGCGCGTGAAAGCCCGCGCCCAGTTTTATGGCGAGGCCAACGTTTTCGCCGACAAAAAATCTGTGCCCATATTGGCGGCAGAGCCGCGCCATTTCTTGTGCCAATACCTGGCGCTGGGCATGGGCGTAATCGCGCAAAATAACGCCGCTTCGCGGTGGCAGGGCGGCCAAGGCCGTCGGCCAGTCGGGAAACCGGTCAAGATCGGTCATCAAAAGCCGCCCGGGAAACAGCTGCGGAAATAGGATTGGCCTTGCCGTGGAAAACATCGCAAAATAACTTGTCCCGTGAGCGCCGCCGGCACAAGCGAAACTTGTGGGGGCAAGGCTTCGTATTGAAAGATTCTTGCATTGAAAGATTAATGTGACCACCCAGATGGAAGACGCATCCGACAAAACCGCACCGGAACGCTTGCAGGCCATTCAGACCGAATTGTCCGGGCTTGCCCGAAAAAGCAATCGCGCGCCTGACGACATTACGCTGATTGCCGTGTCGAAAACACATGGCGCAGAAACCATCACGCCGGTGCTTGAGGCGGGGCACCGCGTTTTTGGCGAAAACCGCGTGCAGGAGGCGGCCGGGAAATGGCCGGCCTTGCGGCGCGCCTATACCGATGTGCAATTGCATCTCATCGGCGCCTTGCAAAGCAACAAGGCGGCGGAAGCGGTTGGCCTGTTCGATGTTATTCACAGTCTGGACAGGCCCAAACTGGCTGCTGCACTGGCGCGCGCCATGGCGGAGAGCGGGCGCAAACCCCGTCTTTTCGTACAGGTAAACACCGGCGACGAACCGCAAAAAGCAGGCGTGCCGGTGGCCGATGTTGCAGGTTTCGTCGGCGATTGCCGCACACAGCACGGGCTCAGCATAGAGGGTCTTATGTGCCTGCCGCCGGTTGGCGACGCGGCGGGCCCGCATTTTGCGCTGCTCGGGAAACTGGCGGCATCGCTTGATTTGGCGTGTCTGAGCATGGGCATGAGTGCCGATTATCCTGCCGCCGTGTCGCTGGGCGCGACGCATATCCGTCTCGGCACAGCCATATTCGGGCCGCGCGGCTAGCTCACATGCACAACACTGTCGGACGTGATGTGCGACAGAATACGCCCCATAACGGCGCGCGATACGGCGATACAGCCAAGCGTCGGCTGGAAATCATTTTTTTCAAGATGCAGAAAAATGGCACTGCCCGCAGGCGACACGGGGGGGGCATCATTGAACCCAAGTTCCAGAAATATGTCGTAAAGACCATCATCGCGCCACAACACTTCGTGCGATCCGTCAAAGGGCAACGTCACGGGGCGATTATATTCAGCCCTTTTGATATCATCACACCAGCCGGTTTTCCTGTCGATTTGGCAAGTTTCGAGCGACGCGACGGGCCGTGGCTCGCGGTCGGGCCGATACCAGATTCGGCGGACCGGCCAAGCCCCAGCAGGCGTAGTGCCGTCGCCCTCTTTTTTGATTGTTCGCATCCCGCCAGAGCCTAGGGCGCATGGCGCGGCCAAATCGTCCAGCTTTAAAACACCACGTTCGGGTGCAGGACCGGCCGTCACAAAAATATCCATTTGCGAACCCTATCAAGACGCGTGCGATGGTCAAGCAAACGCTCGGATTAACCATAATAAGAAGGTCAAAACCGGTGAAATAATCGCCGGTTAATTTTGGTGCAAGTCTTCTCACGGGCGGCCACAGGCTTTAGCATGAAGCCACATAGGGAGGTGTCCATGTCAATCGAGTGCCGCATACTTGTCGTGGAGGATGATGAACTGTTGTCGGATGCGTTGCGTGAGCAATTTGCATTGCATGAAGAGTTCGAGATTA
>CAJWBV010000233.1 GCA_913020275.1 uncultured Rhodobiaceae bacterium | reverse complement strand
GCGGCATTATTGGCAGCGCAAGCTGGTATAGAGGTCCATGCCGGCCACGGGCTTTGCTTCCAAACCGTGGGCGCGATTGCTGCTATACCCCAGATTGTCGAATTGAATATCGGGCATTTTCTTATCGGTGCGTCGGTTTTCTCCGGCCTGCCGGAAGCCATTGCAGAAATGCGCCGCTGTATGTTGGCCGGCCGCTCATCAACAGGCGGGCGTTCATGATTTTGGGCATCGGCAATGATTTGATCGATATCCGGCGCATTGAAAAAACGCTGGAACGCTTCGGCGACCGATTTGTTCAACGCATTTTTACATCCGACGAGCGGGCGCGCTCCGAGCGTCGGCGTCTGCGCTCGGCGTCATATGCCAAGCGGTTTGCCGCCAAGGAAGCGTGCTCCAAAGCGCTTGGAACAGGGTTGCGCCAGGGCGTTTTCTGGCGCGATATGGGTGTCAGCAATTTGCCGTCTGGCAAGCCCACCATGCACCTTACCAATGGCGCTCTGCATCGGCTTGAAAAAATCACGCCCCAAGGCATGCGCGCGCAAATCGACCTCACGATAACGGATGACTTTCCATTGGCGCAGGCTATTGTCATCATTTCCGCGGTGCCCGCCGATTCGGAGATAGTGTCATGACAGCGCATGAGAAACCGCAGAGTGGGAAAGCCGAGACGAATAATGCTTTGCGCGAGAATGTGAAAACATTCATCTGGGCGGCGGTTATCGCCGTTCTCATCCGGTCTTTGCTGTTTCAGCCTTTCAACATTCCGTCTAGCTCAATGAAGCCAACATTGTTGATCGGTGACTTTCTCTTCGTGACAAAATTCAGCTATGGATATTCGCGTCACAGTTTTCCGTTTTCGCCAAAGCTGTTTTCAGGGCGGGTGATGGCCGATGCGCCGGAGCGAGGCGATGTCGTGGTGTTCAAGCTTCCCGCTGACAACCGAACCGATTTCATCAAACGTGTGATCGGATTGCCCGGCGACACGGTGCAAATGCGTAATGGCGCTTTATGGATTAATGACGCGCCGGTGGAACGCGAAGAGGTTGCGCCATTTGTCGATTATGTGCCGGGGCTCGGCAATCGCGAGATCCGTCAATATCGTGAAACTTTGCCCAATGGGATTAGCTACTTCACGCTCGATCAGATCGAAGACGGTCCCGCGGACAATACGGGTGTTTTCACGGTGCCGGCCGGTCACTATTTCATGATGGGCGACAATCGCGACAATTCCAGCGACAGCCGCATTTCGAGCTATGTGGGCTATGTGCCGCATGAAAATCTTGTCGGGCCGGCGCGCATTCTTTTCTTTTCGTTTGATGACCGCTATTCCATGTTGGAATTCTGGCGCTGGCCGGTTGCGATCCGTTATTCGCGCCTGTTGGATTCGGTTAACTGATGGACGCCGCGCTCAGGCAATTTCTGGCCGGATTGGACTACAGCTTCGCCGATGAAGCGCTTCTGCATCGCGCGCTGCGCCACGCAAGTCTGGATGTCGAAGACGATAATGAGCATTTGGAATTTTTGGGCGATCGGGTTCTGGGTTTGGTGATTGCTGAGGAGTTGCTGGCGCGTTACCCGCAGGAAAAAGAGGGCGATCTCGCCCGTCGGCAGGCGGAACTGGTGAGCCGACGCATCTGTGCTGAGATTGCCGCCGAGGTCAATTTGGATGCGGTGATCCGCTGTGATCCGGGCCAGCGTGGCGGCGGCGGCGCGCCGGCGCGCAATATTCTGGCCAATGGATGCGAAGCCGTGCTGGGTGCGGTGTATCTGGATGGCGGTCTGCAGGCTGCTGCAAAGGTCATACTGGCTTTGTGGCGCGCGCGCCTTGATGCGCAAACCGCGGCGCCGATTGATGCCAAAACCGAATTGCAGGAATGGGCCATGAAACGAAAACACTGGGAGGTTTTCGACATGGGAAAGGTTCGACTCGGCAGAGGCTTTAAAGTTCCGGCCTCAAAGAGCTGCATCAACTCTGAGAGCATCTCTTGGGTGCGCGCCGGCCCGGCCTCGCGCAAATCAAAATCCGTGTAGGTAATGCCGGGGTGATTTTCCGCCAGCCACGACGCATCCCGCACG
>CAJWBV010000232.1 GCA_913020275.1 uncultured Rhodobiaceae bacterium | reverse complement strand
ACCATGGCGGAGGCAACCAGCGAAAGTCTCGATTTTGAAGCCGACCTTGAATTGGCCGTTCAATATTTGCAGGAAACAGGCGCGCTCAAGGATACGGTTGCCCGCGCCGCACATTTTGGTGAACGCGCCAAAGATGCGCTGGCTTTGTTCCCTCATAGCGACATGCGCACCCTATTGATACAACTGAGTGATTTCTGCATCGCCCGCGCCTATTAGGCGGCTCGCCACACACCAGTCATTTTCACGTTTTAAACGATAAGCCTCAGCAATTTGTTGCCCGTCACCGACACGTGCCAGCCCGAAGCAACTCGCCCCACTGCCGCTCATCCCCACACATGCCGCACCACTGTCCAGCAAACCGACCAGACAGGCGGCAATTTCGGGCACCGCTTCAGAAGCCGGTGCCGCCAGATCATTGCCCTGTCCGGTCACGAAATCGCATAAATCTTCAAAGCCCCCCACATCCGGCTGCGGAGACGGTTTCGCCGGTGGCTTGGTGTGGCAATTCAGGGCGGCAAACACCGTGCCTGTGGGCAAGGCAATGCGCGGATTGACCAGAATGATATCCGCCGCCGGCAGGCTGTCGAGGCGCGAAATATCCGTCCCCGTTCCGGTCATCCAGCCGGGCCCCGGCGCTAGGCAGGCAGGCACATCTGCACCCAAGGCACGCGCCAGCTCTGCGCATTGGACTTCGGACACATCCAGTTCAAACAATCGGGTGAGGCCGTTCAACACAGCCGCCGCATCCGCCGAACCACCGCCCAGCCCCCCGGCCACCGGCAAATTCTTGTGCAGCCGAATATCCGTAACCAGCGGCTTGCCGGTATGAGCTTCCAGAGATCGCAAGGCACGGATGATGAGATTGGTCTCATCCGCCGGCACAACGCCTGAGCCTTCAACCGTCAGACGCGTGGCGGATGCTTTGGCGAGCTGAAGCGTGTCGCCGCAGCTCGCAAAAGCGACCAGACTTTCAAGTTCGTGATACCCGTCATCGCGCCGACCGGTAATACGCAAACTGAGATTGACCTTCGCCGGCGCCGTTATCATCAGCTTTTCGGGCATTCAGATTTCCGTGCCGCCTGTCAGGGCTTCCGGTGCAATTTCGGGCATGGCCTCCAGCCCTGTCACAAGTTTGTTTTCGATTTTCTCGCGGTCTTCCTCAACCGGATCAAAGGCCAATGCCTTGCGCCATTGATAACGCGCTTCGACCTCACGCCCCAGACGCCACAGCACATCACCCAAATGTTCGGTAATCACCGGATCGGTGGGCTCCAGCCGCGAGGCGTGTTCGAGATATCCCAACGCCTTTTCATGCTCGCCCAGCCGGTAATGCGCCCACCCCAGGCTGTCGACGAAAAAGCCGTTTGACGGCTCTTTGCGGACAGCCAGTTCGATAATCGCAAGACCTTCCTTCAGATAAATGCCCTGATCGACCCAGCTATAGCCCAGATAATTCAGAACATGCGGTTCATCTCCCGACAATTGACGGGCTTTTTGCAAATCAACCTCGGCCATGATCCAATTACCTTGACGCTCGCGCGTAATGCCTCGGGCAAAATACAAATTCCAATGCATAGCGCGTTCGCGATCAATCAACCCGATGGCTCTGTCATAGGCTTGCTCAGCCTCCTCAAAGCGCAATCGGAAGCGCAACATATCACCAAGCGCTACCAGCGCCTCAATGTCATCAGTCGTATTGGTCATCACTGCATAGAGAACCGAAATCGCTTCTTCAACCGCGTCGGCTTCGTTGAGCATTTCCGCACGCTTGATTTGTGCCGCACGATACATGGTCTGTTCGGGCGCGATGAGCGCAAAACGATCATGCGCCGCCGTCCAGCGCTGGTTGCGGCCAAATATCTCCGCCGTCATGAACATGGCAATGTCGCTTTCGGGTTCCAAAAATAGCGCCAAATGCGCGTAAGCCAATGCCAATTCGAGGCGGCTTTCACGCTCCATCACTTCTGCCACAGCGAAAAACGCATAGGCCATTTGGGTGTTTACTGCGCGCGACAGTTCAGGTGCCGGCGCACCGGTTTCCAGACGCGACAGCCCGGCCAGAATATGTGGATGGCTGAGATGCGTGTCGTGATAG
>CAJWBV010000231.1 GCA_913020275.1 uncultured Rhodobiaceae bacterium | reverse complement strand
CATGCCGCGTAATGAGACGCAGAAAAAACCGGTCATGCCGATCTGTCCAGTCCATCATCGGGGCGACACAAAACTGATGCGAGGCGTCCATGCCCCTTTTTGGCGCGTTTTGCCACAAGCTTCAAGGCCGGCATCAAAACATGGCAGACAACAAGCCAAATAACAAAAAGGCCGCCCACCCGGTCTCGGGCAGACGGCCTCGTGTTTTAACGCGCAAGCCGCGATTTATTTGCGGCCACTCCCCGGCAATTCGTTAAACGGCACTTTTTTATCGACACGAATATCTTGCGGCAGGCCAAGCACCTGCTCGGAGACAATATTGCGCAAGATTTCATCCGTGCCACCGGCAATGCGATAGCCGGCACCCCACATCCACTGGTTTTGAAACGCCGCGTTCATTTCAGCATCTTCATCGCCTTGCAAAATGCCGCCTTGTCCCTGCAAATCCATAGCGAAAGAGGCCAAGTCCTGCATTTTGGGACCGGAGACTATTTTGCCAATCGAGCTTTCAGGGCCCGGCGTTTCGCCTTTGGAAAGCGCCGTCAGCGTTCTGAATTTGGTGTATTTCAGACCTTGTGTTTCGACATACCAGTCTGCCAGATGCTCGCGCACATTGGCGTCTTTGATGGCCGGGCCGGTTTCCAGTTCGGTTTGGCGCGCCAGCTTCAACAATTCGGTATAGTCAACGCCACTGCCCTGACCAATGGCAAGACGCTCATTCATCAAAGTTGTCAGCGCAACTTTCCAGCCCTCGCCCACATCACCAAGACGCTGGCTGTCGGGCACGCGCACATCGGTAAAGAATACTTCATTGAAGTTTGACTCACCCGATATTTGCTTGATCGGTCGCACTTCAATTCCCGGCGACTTCATGTCGAGGAAGAAAAATGTGAGCCCCTTATGCTTCGGCGCGGTCGGATCCGAGCGCGTAACGATAATGCCGTAATCGCAATAATGCGCACCCGACGTCCAGACTTTTTGTCCGTTGATTACCCAGTCATCGCCGTCGCGTTCGGCCTTGGTACGCAAGCCCGCAACGTCCGAACCGGCGGATGGCTCGGAAAACAATTGGCACCAGATTTCTTCGCCATAAAGCGCCGGCTTCACAAAGCGTTCATTTTGCTCCTTCGTGGCCCACGCCATCATGGTCGGAATGCACATGCCCAGCCCGATATCGAAAAACCCGCCGGGTACTTCGAAATTCGATTCTTCCTGCGAATAAATGACCGATTGTATTGATGAGCCGCCCAAACCGCCAAACTCTGTCGGCCAGGTGATTGCGGCGTAGCCGGCTTCGGCTTTTTTGGCCTGCCAGACGCGCGCGCTTGCCAGACGGTCGGCCTCGGCCTTATTGGAGCGACCGGCCCGCGCCTTGCTCAGGTCTTTCGGCTTGGCATTGGCTTCCAGCCACGCCCTCACCTCGGCACGAAATTTTGCTTCTTCGGGGGTATCGTTAAAGTCCATTTTAACTTTCCTTCCTAAACTACAGGTGCTTTTTATGCTGGCTGATGCAGGTGAGCAGCATCAGGCCACATTGCTTTTTTCAAGTTCACTGACCAGACGGTCTTTCCAGCGACTGGCACTGCCAAGTGACAGAGCCAGCAATTTCGAACGGCGATAATGAAACTGCGTATTGGCTTCCCAGGTAAAACCAATGCCGCCATGCACCTGAATACTTTCCTGCGCCGCAAAGCGATAGGCTTCCGTTGCAGAAATGCGCGCGGCAGCGGCCGCAAGTTCCAAATCACCGGCATCTTCAGCAAATGCCATAGCTCCATAATAAGCGTTAGAGCGAGCCAATTCCAGTTTGACATACATGTCGGCAATTTTGTGTTTGATTGCCTGATACGACCCAATCTGGCGCCCGAAAGCATAGCGCTCCAACGCATATTCTTTTGCCATATTCATGGCAGCTTCCGCCCCGCCAACCTGCTCGAAGGCAACAAGCACAGCAGCGCCGGCTTCAATACGCCGGTAATTGTCCCAGCCATCACCTTCCTTGCCAACAAGCGTGGCGGGTGCGTTTTCAAAAACTATTTCGCCATGCCCGCGGGTCGGGTCAATGGTTTCAACCTCGCGGCGATTGATGCCCTCGGCACTCAAATC
>CAJWBV010000230.1 GCA_913020275.1 uncultured Rhodobiaceae bacterium | reverse complement strand
TACTGATAGACCCGCGATGTGAGCGCTGTGTATACGGGCCTCACAGGTTGGTGTCAAAGGGTTTTTTGGACAAAAAAAGTTTTTTTTTCATTTTTTTGTTAACACTACCTGTAGTGGTTCGCAAAGCCTCCGATCCACTATTTGCAGTAGCCGCGCGTGCCTCTCCCCATTTGATGCCTCCAAGCAAGCGCCAAGCGCCTGTGCCACTTGACATAATTGGCGGGTTGAGCGCATTTTAAGCGCCGATGACCGACGCTTTTCGTCCCGCTCCCATTTCCGAGACCGCGCCCACGCAGGCGAGCGAAATGCTTTCTGAAAAACTGGTCGAAAAGCCACCCGGCACGGTTACACCGCACCAGCGCCGGCGCGCGCGGCGCTATTTCACCCTTTCTTTTTTCTTCCTTCTTTTCATGGCCTTATGGCTGTTGACCGATTATGTGCTGCCCGACCCCAATAAGGCCGGCTTGAGCGCGCGGCCGGCTCCTGCCCCGACCCTGATTATGACCAATTGGCAGGACATCACGCCCATGCACAGGCGCAGCCGCACGGCAACGCTCAAAAAAAGTGATTCGCTGGCCGCCCTGCTGGCGCGCGAAGGCATTGAACCGGTCGCCGCCGATGCCGCGCTTGATACCTTACAAGAAGTGTTTGACGCGCGTGGCCTGAAACCGGGCCAGAAAGTGCGCATCTTCACCGAATGGTCGCAAGATGCCGACCCTGACACTGATGTCGGGCGTTTTGCCGGCTTTGACCTCATCCCCAGCCCGCGCCAACGCATTATCTTGCGCCGAACGGGGCATCTTACCTTTGACATTGTTGACCAGAACCGGCCGCTCTCCGACCGGTTTTTCGTGGCCGATGCGCTGATCACCAGCAGCGTTTATGAAGCGGCCCGCGCCAGCGGCATGGCCCCCAGCCTGGTTGTCGACATGATCCGCCTGTTTTCGTTCAATATTGATTTCCAGCGCGACATTCGCGAAGGCGACCAGTTGGAGGTTTTGTATTCGCGCCGCTTTGACGGGCGCAACCAGCTTGCCGAAGAAGGCGACATTCTCTATGCCGCGCTGACCAATCGCGGCAAACGATATACTTATTGGCGGCTGGAACACGAAGACGGCAGCGCCGCATTTTATGATGAAACCGGCAAAAGCGTGCAACGCCTGTTAATGAAAACGCCGGTGGACGGCGCGCGGCTCAGCTCGCGCTTTGGCATGCGCCGCCATCCGATTTTGGGCTATACGCGCCTGCATCGCGGGCTGGACTTTGCCGCCCCGACCGGCACACCGATTTATGCCGCCGGTACGGGCACGGTCGAGAGCGTCAGCCGGTCGCGTGAATATGGCCGGTTTGTCAAAATCCAGCACTCAAACGGCTATGAAACGGTCTATGCCCATCTCAGCCGCTTTGCGCGCGGCCTGAAATCCAATGCCACTGTGCGCCAAGGCCAGATTATCGGCTTTGTAGGCATGTCGGGACTCGCCACAGGCCCGCACCTGCATTACGAGGTGTTGCATTACGGCAAGCCCGTAAACCCGCGCACGCTGGACCTGCCGCCCGGACGCGAACTTGATGCCGCCGGCATGACCGCGCTGAATGCCGCCATTGCCGGCGCACAAAAACGCATGCGCAGTCTGGCCGCGCGCGACAACACCTTGCGGTCGCTGCCGCGGCGGTAATATCCAGCAAGCAAGCGTAAAATCTATCGTAACGTCTAATGAACGCCCAGCTGGGCGGCACCCGTTTGCAAGGCCAGCACACCATCTTCAAGTGCAATGCTGACCGTGCTGCCATCGGCGATTTGGCCGGACAGAATTTCATCTGCCAGCCGGTCTTGAATTTCGCGTTGCATGACCCGCTTGAGCGGTCGCGCGCCATAGACCGGATCGTAGCCGCGTTCGGCCAACCAGTCGCGCGCCGGTGCGGACAGATGCAAAACCAGCCCGCGCGGGTCAACCAGCCCCTGCAAGCGGGCAAACTGGATATCGACAATATCGCCGATTTGCTCCGGCTTCAGCGTATCGAAGATTAAAATATCATCAAGCCGGTTCAAAAATTCGGGCCGGAAATGCCCGCGCTCCGCTTCCATCACCGCGTGATCATGCGCGCCGGTCTC
>CAJWBV010000229.1 GCA_913020275.1 uncultured Rhodobiaceae bacterium | reverse complement strand
TCGCCGCCCGAGGTTTCCGCAAAATCGGAACTGTCGCAAACAATTACCAGATCAAGATCTGACTGCAAACTCATCTCACCGCTGCCCAGCTTGCCCATGCCGATAACAGCCATTTCCACCTGTTCAAGGCTTCCGTGACGCGCGGCAATATCGCGCTGGGCGGCCGGCAAAATCCGCGAAATGCTGCGCCGTGCAATATCGGCAAATTGTGTGCCCGTAGTTTGATAATTTGTCGGATTGGCAAGCAGGAAAACGCCTGTGCGGAACTGGCTGTGATGCACATCGAGGCGCAAGGCATCCAAAATATCGGCAAAATCCACCCCCTCATCGGCCTCAAAACCGTCTCCGTCATCACTTGTGGGGCGCGTTTCAATCAAAATGTCGACAAGCTGGGCATTGCGCGACAACCATGCCGACAGGCGCGGGGCCACGCCGACAATATCGACAAGAAGTTTGAGCGCATTGTCATTTGACTGGAGCAACGAGAAAAATTGCACCCCCGCGGGAAGCTTCTCCAAAAATTGGTTGAACCGGATGAGTGCTTCATCAGGGTCGGTGGCGCGCGCCAGCGCCTCCAGCAAAGATGGCATCAGGCGGGTGAGAATTTCACGCGCGCGCGGTGATTTGGTCGGCGGCACGCGCCCGGCGTGCCAACCGCGAATAATGGCCGACACATCGCGCGGACGCTTGAAGCCCATCACCGTCAGATTTTCTAGCGTGTCAGGGTCATCATCATTGCCGGTGAACACAAGATTACCGCTTTCCGTAGACAGGCTTTCGGCATGCTCGAACAAAAGCGCATATTCACTGGCGACATATTGCAATGTGTCGGTCACAGTTGCGGTTAATGCGGCGGCATTTTGAAAACCGGCAAAGCGCGCAAAAACTTCAAGCGTCGCGTCATCTTCGGGCAGCGTGTGGGTTTGTTCGTCAAGGCGCATTTGCAAACAATGTTCAAGCCGGCGCAAAAACGCATAAGCCTCGGTCATGCCTGCGGCCGTCTCAGATGAAATCCACCCCGCCGCGCTTAACCCGTCAAGCATGCCGACCGTGGTGCGCCCGCGCAAAACCGGATCGCGTCCGCCCGCGATCAATTGTTGGGTCTGGACGAAAAATTCAATCTCGCGAATGCCGCCGCGCCCCAATTTCATATTATGGCCGCGCACGGCAATTTCACCATGCCCGCGCACTGCATGGATTTGCCGCTTCATCGAATGCACGTCTTCAATGGCGGCAAAGTCGTAATAGCGGCGCCACACAAACGGGCCGATTTCCAACAGAAAATTTTCGCCCGCCTCCAGATCGCCGGCAATCGGGCGAGCCTTGATATAGACCGCACGCTCCCAGTTTTGCCCGACAGTTTCGTAATAGGACAGAGCGGCGGGCACCGAAATGGCCACTTGCGTGGCGCCGGGATCTGGCCGCAAACGCAAATCCACCCGAAAAGCGAAACCATCTGCCGTGGGGGTTTGCAAAAGAGCCGCCATATCTCGCACCAGTGTGATGAAAAACTTGCGCGTGTCGACGCCTTCCGTCACGGGCATGGCATCGGGTGTGTAAAAAACTATCAAGTCGATATCGGACGAATAGTTCAACTCACACCCGCCATGTTTGCCCATGGCCAGCACAATCAGTCCGGCTTGGGAGGCATGCGCCAATTTTCCGTCTGCGACCGCTTCCCCCACCAGCCAATCAAATGAAGCTGAAACGCAAATATCGGCAAGCCGCGTGAGACAGCCCATAACAGCTGCAACATCCCAGATGCCGGAAAGGTCGGCGAGTGCCGATACGAGCGCTATTTGGTTGCGCGTATGACGCAAAGCCGACATCACCTCATCGCGCGTTTTGCAGGCGGCGACAGCAGCGGGCAGGTCATTTAAAAGATTGTCGGCATGAGCTTCAGCCGAATTTTCGCTCAAGGCGGTCACAACCTCCGGATAACGCCGCAAAAGTGAGGCAAGAAACGAACTGCCTTCACCAATGCGCAAAAACAGCGCCTCATGCGTGTCAAATATGTGAGCCGCCTCAGTGGGATAAGCCGCAACGACATCATCCAGCCGCGCGCGGGCGTGGGCGTCGTCAAAAGGCGCGATATCGGGCAGGGTCGCATCGGCCATGGAAGCGAAAAAACTTTCGGGCATCACCTCACCGCACATCGCCTTGC
>CAJWBV010000228.1 GCA_913020275.1 uncultured Rhodobiaceae bacterium | reverse complement strand
CAGGGGCGCATCGGCCACGGAAGCGAAAAAACTTTCGGGCATCACCTCACCGCGCATCGCCTTACCGTTCTCCGGCAGACACGCTCAGCGTGGCAACGAGCCCGTGCGGAAGATTGCCCGACAGCACCAACCCGCCGCCATGTACTTGCGCGATTGCTTGCACCAGCGACAGGCCAATGCCCGAACCGGGCAAATGACGGCTTGGTTCCAGCCGCACGAAGCGCGCCATAGCGCGTTCCCTGTCGGCAGCAGCAATACCCGGCCCGCAATCACGCACGGCAATATCATAAAATACGCCGTCCGGTGCTTGGCGGCGCGACAGTTCAAGCCCGATATTTTCGCCGGTAGCTCCATATTTCAGTGCATTTTCCAGCAAATTCGCGATGGCCTGGCTGATCAGGGTACGTTCACCGGATACGCACGCCGATTTACCATGCACTAAGACATCTAGACGCGCGCCGGTGTCTTGAACAACCGGTTCATAAAGCTCGGCAATATCTGCGACCACCATCGCCAAATCGACCTCAACATCGCTCCGCGCGACCGCGCCGCTTTCAAGTCGGGAAAGCGACAAAATCGCGGCGAAGTTTTCCAAAAGCATGTCGATATCATGAATGCTTTGCGTAAGCTGGTCGCCCATCGCCTCGGCAGCCGTGCCGGATATATCGGTCTTTGAAATTTGCACGCGTGTGTTTTCCAACTGCCCGCGCAGGCGGTTCAAAGGGGTACGCAAATCATGGGCAATATTGTCGGTCACCTCGCGCATGGCCGACATCAGCTTGTTGATGCGGGTGGTCATATCGTTCAGCCGATCGGCCAGCAGGGTCATTTCATCGCCCCTGCCCGCCATCGCCACCCGCGTTTCAAATCGCCCCTGCATGATGTCACGCAAGCTGTCGGAAATAATATCAACCCGCGCCAGTGTGCGCCGTGCCATGAAAATACTGCCCGCCAGACCGATCAACACCAGCACCAGCATTGCGCCGCCAAACATGCGCGCCATGGCGAGGAGTTGCGCCCTTTCGGGCGCGACATCGCGCGCCACCAGCAAAGCAAGATCATTGTCCAGCACGATAACGCGCCCACGCACCGGAAGGGCATCCGTCTTGTTCAGGGCAGAATCGAGAGGCACGTTAAAGGTAATCCAGTCATCACTCGTGCGGCTCGTCTCGTCGGGTGCCGGAAAGGCCGACAGATTGCCCGCAAGCCGCGCGCCCAAACCATCGGCCAGAAAATACACCACCTCGCCGCCGGCGTCGCCGCGTGCGGTGACAAAATCTTTCAGTGTGTCGAGCCCTTGCGTGGCATGCAGCCGCGAGACAATCGCTGCCTCCTGCCAGATCAGCGCATCACCGCTGCGGCTGAGTGCACGCGCCATCTCATTATATAAAAATCCGAGCGTGGCGCCGGTGACAGCCAGAAACACGGCGAGATAGACCAGAGCGCCGCGAAACGCCGAGGTCTGAAAAAGGGAACGCTCTCTAGTCATCATCGGCCCGCATCATATATCCGGCCCCGCGAATTGTGTGCAGAAGCGGGGGCGTGAAATCACGGTCAATTTTGGCGCGCAAGCGCGATATATGCACGTCGATTACATTGGTCTGGGGGTCGAATTGATAGTTCCAGACATTTTCGAGCAGCATGCGACGGGTGACGATTTGGCCTTGATTGCGCAGCAAATATTCCAGCAACACGAACTCACGCGGCTGCATGTCGATCGGTTCACCGGCGCGCATTACGGTGCGCGCCACCAGATCCACGCTAAGGTCTGCCAGCGTCAGAGAGGTCTCGTTCTTACCGGCTTGCCGCCGCGCCAAGGCTTCAAGCCGCGCTGTCAACTCGGAAATGGCGTAGGGCTTGACGAGATAATCATCACCCCCTGCCCGCAAACCTGCCACGCGGTCTTCGACCTCGCCCAGCGCGGACAGAAAAAGCACCGGCGCGTTTTGGCCCGCTGCGCGCAATTGCTGAACCATGGTCAGCCCGTCGCGTTTGGGCAACATGCGATCGACAATAAGAATGTCATAATTTCCCGCTTGCGCCATGTCGAAACCGGTGACGCCGTCCTGCGCGCATGAGACCCGATATCCGATACCCGACAGGGTTTCTTCTATCAGCGCGGTAGTGGCACCATCGTCTTCCACCAGAAGCACGTTGATTTTTTC
>CAJWBV010000227.1 GCA_913020275.1 uncultured Rhodobiaceae bacterium | reverse complement strand
GTGAGCCCGAAGAGCTGGCGGCGCGGCTGGTGTTTCGTTTGCAGTGTCTGGAGGCCATGCGCGACAGCGCTGCTAAGTTAATGGCGCGCGACCTTTTGGGGCGCGAAGTGTTTGTACATGGCATGCCCGAGGGCATTCGGGTTACGCGGTCGAGCAAATATCAGGCGAGCCTTTATGATCTGCTGACGTCCTACTCGACCCAGCGTTTGCGAAATTATTATGCCGAATGGTCACCGCCCAAAATGGATGTATTGACGTTGGAGCGCGCCCGCACGCGTATTGCAAGATTGCTGGGCGAGCTTGAAGACTGGGGCAGGCTTGATGCGCTAGTGATTGAGCAAATCAGAGATCCGCAAAAGCGGCGCACGACAATGGCAAGCATGTTCGGTGCGGCGCTTGAATATGTCCGCGACGGGCGGTTGGAAATTCAGCAGGCGGCGAACTTCAAGGAAATTTTTGTGCGCCGCGCGCGGCCAAAATCGGCGGCAACCAGTGTGATGCTGGGGGAGGGTGAACAGAATGACAACGCTTGACGGGGAACATATCCGGATGGTGGAGGCGGTGCTTTTTGCCGCCGAGGAACCGCTGGATGCAACCAGTATTGCCGAGCGTTTGCCGCGAGATATCGAGGTGGAAGCTGTGCTGGAGGCGGTGCGCGCCAAATATGAGCAGGCCGGATTTCATCTCGTCAAAATCGACAAAAAATATGCCTTCCGCTCGGCCCCCGACCTGTCGCATGTTCTACAAAAGCACGTGGTTCAGCAGCGCCGGCTTTCCAAGGCCGCGCTCGAAACGCTGGCGATTATCGCCTATCACCAGCCGGTGACGCGCGCCGAGATTGAAGATATTCGCGGTGTCTCGGTTTCCAAGGGCACGTTGGATGTGCTGTTGGAAAGCGAGTGGGTGCGCATGCGCGGTCGTCGCCGCGTTCCGGGTCGGCCGGTCACTTATGGCACCAGCCCGATGTTTCTTGACCATTTCGGGCTGGAAAGCCTCAGGGATTTGCCCGGGCTTGATGAATTGAAAGCCGCCGGATTGCTGGATGACCGCTTGCCGCCGGGTTTCAGCGTGCCCGACCCCGATCCTGACAATGATTTGGAAGAAGACCCGCTGGATGCACATGATGAGTTTCTGGATCCGCTGGAAATGGATTTGCCGGATACGGAACAGCCTTCCGAGGAAGATTTGACTGCATGATGCACGTTCTGAGTTTTCGCGACGTGTCCTGCCGGTTTGACGATCAGCGCGTTGTCGATGCGGTGAGTTTCGACGTTGCACCCGGTGAAATTGTCTGCCTGTTGGGGCCGTCAGGATGCGGGAAGACCACCAGCCTGCGACTGGCGGGGGGCATGGAAACACCCGATAGCGGCGAAGTTCTCATTTCCGGCGAAACCGTTTCGACGCCAACCCATGTGGTGCCGCCGGAAAAGCGC
Source organism: uncultured Rhodobiaceae bacterium (assembly GCA_913020275.1). GTDB lineage: Bacteria > Pseudomonadota > Alphaproteobacteria > RS24 > RS24 > UBA7378. Next base: position 733 of record CAJWBV010000227.1, on the reverse strand, counting down.
AATATCGGTTTTCTGTTTCAAGACTATGCATTGTTTCCGCATTTGACGGTTCTTGAGAATATCTGCTTCGGCATACGGCATTTGCCCGAAAAAAAACGCTTTGCGTTGGCGCGTGATTTACTGGCGCAAGTTGCTATGACCGATTTTGAAGATAGTTTCCCCCATACGCTGTCAGGCGGTGAACAACAACGCGCGGCGCTGGCACGCGCGCTGGCACCGGAGCCTGCGTTGTTGTTGATGGATGAACCCTTTTCCAGCCTCGACCAGCAATTGCGCGACCAGATGCGCGATCTTACCATTAAAATGCTGAGGCGAACCGGCGCAGCCGGGTTGATTGTAACCCATGACGCCGCCGACGCCTTACGCATGGCAGACCGCGTGGCAGTGCAGCGGGGCGGGCGATTGGTTCAAATCGGCACGCCGGAAACTGTCTATGCCGCACCGGCAGATATCAGTGTCGCGCGCATGTTCGGTCAGGTGAACACGCTGTGTGCGGGTGAGCTGGAAAATAACGCATTGGCGGCGGTAGGCGGCGCGCCGGCGTGCCATTGGTCGGCAGACGATATGATTGGGGTACGCCCCGGGGATATTGCAAGCGCGGCGCGTGCGCCCGCTTACGCTGTTAATGCGCGTCTTGTCGGGCAACGCCATGTCGGGGTGGGGTGGTTGTGCGATTATGAATTGCGGTCGGGCACTGTATGGCAGGCATTGTATCGCGGTGCGAGCGCCCCGG
>CAJWBV010000226.1 GCA_913020275.1 uncultured Rhodobiaceae bacterium | reverse complement strand
TTTTTTTTGGCCGCGATAATGTCGCGCGCCGCATCATCGGCCCCGGGCGCGATAATCACCTCTGTAAACAGTTCGGTAATCGCTTTGGCCGTGGTCGCATCCAGCGGGCGGTTCATGGCAATAATGCCGCCAAAAGCAGAAACCGGATCGCACGCCAAGGCTTTGGCAAAAGCTTCCGGCAGATCGGCACCGCATGCCACGCCACACGGATTGGCGTGTTTGATGATGGCACAGGCCGCGCTGTCGGCGGGGTCAAATTCAGACACAAGCTCAAAAGCTGCGTCGGTATCATTGATATTGTTGTAGGAAAGCTCCTTGCCCTGTACCTGCTGCGCCGTTGCGACACCCTCACGCAATGGCCCGCCAACATAAAATCCGGCCTGTTGATGCGGGTTTTCGCCATAGCGCAAACCCTGCTGCAAATGCCCGCCAAGCGCGCGAAATGCAGGTGTTTCGACCTCAAGCTCGGTGGCCATCCAATTGGAGATTTCCGCGTCATAAGCTGCCGTACGCGCATAGGCTTTTTGCGCCAGCCTTTGCCGCAATGCGAGTTGCGTGCCCTGATGGGTTTGGAGGCTGTCCAGCACGTTGGCGTAATCTTCAGGGTCAACAATCACCGTGACGTCTTGGTGATTTTTGGCTGCCGCGCGGATCATGGCCGGGCCGCCAATATCAATGTTTTCAATACACGCCTCGTAAGCCCCACCGCCCCGGACCGTCTCCTCAAACGGGTAAAGATTGACCACCAACAAATCGATCGCGCCAATACCATGGTCGCGCATGGCGTCTGTATGGGTTTCATTATCGCGTATCGCAAGCAATCCGCCATGCACCATCGGGTGCAGTGTTTTCACCCGCCCGTCCATCATTTCGGGGAAGCCGGTCAACTCCGACACATCGCGGCAATCTATACCCGCTTGCGTGAGCATTTTTGCCGTGCCGCCGGTGGAGATGATTTCGATTTCTTGCGCCACCAGCTCTTGTGCGAAATCGACAATGCCGGCTTTGTCCGAGACGGATATCAGGGCGCGGGAAATGGGTTTAAGAGATGATTTTTCGGAAACTGACATGTGGGGTAAACCTTGTTTGGGGGTCTTAAAAAATCTTCTGGTTACGGGTTAACGGCGGCGGCCAATGCGCCCAACATAGCGCATGGCCCATTTCATTTGGGTATCTTTCGGCTGCAATGTGCCGGCGATTGCAATTTGCTGGCATCGCTGTGGAATGCCGTCATCGCCCATGAACACGCTTTCCTCGATTTTCAAAATCTGGTCTGCTTGCGGCGCAAAGCGAAACTGCCAGCCATGACCGCCATGCGACACCAGCAATACGCTGGAATTGCCGCCTTGCAGGGTGGCTGAAACCTGCGGGTGCAGATGAAAGCGCAAATGGAAACGTGCGGCGATATATTTGCTTTTGCTTGAGGCCGGCATGAGCATGTCTTCGCCGCGCAAATCTTCGCCGGTCGTGTCGACAAAAAGTCGGCGGTTATAGCGCACGCCATGGCTTGCGGCAAATTGATCATGGCTGGCTTCCAACCAGATGCCGGTTGTATCCTCCACCCGCCGGCAGGTGACATGCCAGTTTTCCGGCTTCAACCGGTGTCCCAACACCCGCGCCGCCAGCCCACTGCGCAGGAATGGATCACTCATATCCGCGTCGAAGCCGAAGGCGGAATGCGCCGCCACCCCGCGTGAGGCCAGGTGCCATTTCTCACCATGCACCAGATTGGGGCCGCAATTTACGAGTATCCGGTCTTGGGCATAGCTCATTTCCAGCGACAAGGGGGCCGCGTGGCTCATCTCGGTGCCCGCCCCGCCGCTGGCCTGTCCGGCGTCCACCAGCAGGCAAAGTTTGCCGCATGCCAGGCGTTGGTAGCCGCTGCGTTGGGCATAGCTCATCACATTTTTAGCGTCGAGCCCGGCAAGCAATGGCGCAATTTCTGTTGCCGCGCGCGCGGTTGCGCCATTGAACAGCCCAAGCCCGCCATCGGAATGACAGATGAGGGCAAGCATGGCCTGCATGCGCTTGCGCGTTTCCACCAGCGTTGTGGGCGTCTGCACAGTGCGTGCCTGCATCGCCGCTTCCAAGGCCAGTATAAGGTTTAAAATATCGGCGAGTATAACGGGCGAGCGGCTGACATGGCCGCCATCGGCAAGGATTTGACGCCG
>CAJWBV010000225.1 GCA_913020275.1 uncultured Rhodobiaceae bacterium | reverse complement strand
GGCAGCGCGCAAGGCAACTGACGAAGCGTTAAAGGCTTTGGCGAATGAGGCGCGTGACTTGGAGGACATGGACGGATTGCGTGACGATGTCGCTGACAAGCGCAATCTTTTGGCCGAGGCGCGCGCGCGATTTGACGGGTTTTATGCCCAGCGCCAGGCACGCGAACAACAGCTGGCCCGTGTGAAACAGGATCAGGCCTCATGGCAACAGCGCGCTGAAGCCGCGCGGAACCAAGTGTCAGCATTGGAAAGCCGCCGTAGCGAAAATCTTGCCGAGAAAGAGAAATTCACCGCCATTCCGGACGCGTTGGCCGAGCGCCGTGCAAAGCTGGCAGATGTTGTGCGGCAAGCCGAAGTGCGCCGCCAGACGGCGGCTGACGATTTGGCCGAGGCCGAAACCGCACAAGCCGCGGCGGATAAAACCTTGCGCGCCTGCGAAGGGCAAGTTGCCGAGACGCGCGAACAGCTGGCGCGGCTTGAGGCAACGCAAGAAGCCAATAATGCGCGGCGTGAAGAAGCCGCCACGCGCATTCGCGAAGCCTTGCAGGTAGCGCCGGAAGAAGCCGCCGAGCTTGCCGGCATTGGTCCGGAGGATGCGTTGCCGGAAGCGGAGGGCGTTGAGGCCAAGCTCGAAAAATTGCGCCGCGAACGGGAAAATCTGGGCGGGGTGAATTTGCGCGCCGAGGAAGAGGCCGACGAAATTAAGCAAAAAATAGAGGCGATGACGGGCGAGCGGGACGAACTCGCCGCGGCGATTAATAAATTGCGCCACGGTATCGGCCAGTTGAACCGTGAGGGGCGCCAACGTCTGCTGGCCGCTTTCGACACGGTGAACGGACATTTCGGACGTCTGTTCACGCAGCTTTTTGGCGGCGGGTCGGCGCGCCTTGAACTGAGCGAAAGCGATGACCCGCTGGAGGCCGGGCTTGAAATCATTGCCCACCCGCCCGGCAAAAAGCCGCAAGTCATGTCTCTCCTGTCCGGTGGCGAGCAGGCGCTTACCGCAATGGCCGTTATTTTTGCGGTGTTTTTGACCAATCCGTCGCCAATTTGCGTGCTTGATGAGGTGGACGCGCCGCTGGATGACGCCAATGTCGAGCGGTTTTGCAATCTGGTGCGCGAAATTGCCGATGAAACGGAGACACGGTTTTTGCTTATTACCCACCACGCATTGACTATGGCGCGGATGGACCGTTTGTTCGGTGTAACCATGCAGGAACGCGGTGTCAGCCAGTTGATTTCGGTAGATTTGACGACAGCCGAGCAGTTTGCGGAAAATGCCCGCGATAAAAACGCTCGAAAAGAAGAAGATATATATAAATCAACAGGTTAGATGGGGTATCGTCGCTTGACATTCCACAAGCCAGTAAGTAGTGTTCCCCCAATCTGGGAGCCGGGTTTCGCCGGTTGGAGGGCGCTGTGACAGGCTCGCGCGACCCCCGATCTCCGCCCTCTAAAAAGCGCGATGCGCTCGATGATTTGGCGGCGCGAATTGCGGAAACCAGAGGCAGGCAGCAGCCGGTCGAAAAGAACCGAGGCCATGCCAGCATGCTTGGGTTGGCCTATCGGTTTACCGTTGAAATGTTGGCGGGTATCGGGGTCGGCGGTTTTGTGGGCTGGTGGATGGACAAATGGTTCGGCACGGCTCCGGCTTTCCTGCTGATACTACTTTTTCTCGGCATGATTGCCGGGGTTGTAAACTCTGTCCGGACGGTGAATGAAATGCGCCGGTCTCTGGACCAAAATGCAGCGGGCACCGCGCGGGGGTCCGACCAAGAGGAGTAAAGCGTGGCTGGCAGTAAAAACGCTGAAGGTGGCGCCGGTTTGGATCCGATGCACCAGTTTGAGGTGCACCCCATTATTGAATTGCCGTCTGTCGCCGGTATCGACACGTCTTTCACGAACTCATCACTGTGGATGGTTTTGGCCGTGGGTCTTGTCGGCACGTTTATGCTGGCCGCTTCAAGCCGATCTGCGCTGGTGCCAGGGCGCCTGCAATTAATGGGCGAGATGGCCTATAAATTCATCGCTGACATGATTCAGGAAAATATCGGCACTGAGGGCATGCGGTATTTCCCGTTCATCTTCTCGCTGTTCATGTTCATTCTTTTCTGCAATATGCTCGGCATGTTGCCTTATAGCTTTACCGTAACCAGTCATATAATTGTAACTT
>CAJWBV010000224.1 GCA_913020275.1 uncultured Rhodobiaceae bacterium | reverse complement strand
TACTCCGCCCGAAACTTGAAACCGCTTTAGAACACAAGCAGACTTCGGAACGCGTGTTCACTAGCACACGCGCAAGGCTTTGCAAAATAAAACTTGCCGCCGTCCGACACAATATAGATTTCCGAAAATATCCACCGCATCACCAAGAAAAGCGGACTTCCAGCGTAAAGGCATGGGCCCCATGGTCGTTATTATAGCTGGCTGAAGTGCGTTTTGCGCGCAGCGCGCGGCGAGAGAGATGAAAAAATGGACAAAATTATAGACCTTGAAAATTATCGCCAGCGCATGCTGGCTGACGCGCTTGAGAGCGACGATGACGGCCAGGAATTGTCCGGCGAAGAGGTGGCCCGACTTGAAGCCTTGCGCGACGGCGTGGAAAGCCTGCTGGACGCCGTAACCGCGCGCCATTGCGACCCTGAGGCCGTGGCTTTTGCCGCCGGGCGCTATGCCGCCATGCGTATCTATCGGCTACACGGGCGCGCCGAGGCTATGGATTTTTTTAATCGCTGCATCGCCACGGTCGAGATTACCGACGATCTAAACCTCGGATAGGGCGCGCCATGATCAATCGCAAGCTCCTCCATGACATTCCGCGGCGCATTACCGCCAGCGGAGACGCGATTATCTTACCTGAGCAAACCGCAGATCTCGCATTTATTATCGAGCGCGGCACGGCCAAAAACACCCGCACAGGCAAAACTTTCGGACCAAATACCTTGTTGCTGCCGCTCGAGCTTTTTGCGCTTGAGAACTATCGCAGCCACATTATCGCCGCAACACCTTGCTCGGTTATATGCTGTCCGCGCCAGCTTGTGCAGAAAACACTGGCGGCAGAAGATCGGCTGACATGGCCGCTATCGCGCAGTCTCGCAGGAGACATTATGCGGCGCCAAGGTGTTGATGCGGAGGGCATTGATGCGGCATGAACATATTTGACCACAGCCACAACGAAACCTACCGCATGATTGACGGCGAAATTCTTTTCCGCGCCGGTCAGCCGGCACGGCATATTTATTTGCTCGAGCGCGGGCAGATTAACATTCTGACAGCCGAAGGCCGGATTTTGCATCGCTATAACCAAGGCGATTTGTTCGGTATTCCCGAAGTGCTTTCAGGTCTGCCCTGGCCTGCCATGGCGCAAGTTAAGGGACCAACAGATATTCGGGTTTTCAGTGCAGCTTCCGTATTGCGCCGCATTGCCCACATGCCGCCTGCCCATCGCGATCTTTTGCAAACCATCATGTCCGAAGCCAGTTAACCGGCGGTTTTGGCACATAAAATGCATGTCTTACTCCAGAGTTAACGGAGATTTGACATGGACAAAATTCTTGCCAATGAAAATATGGGCGTGCATTTCGTGTTTTTTGACGAGGCCGACCAACCTGTTCACGAATACACGCAAACAATCGATCGCTATCTGCCTGTGACGCGCGCAGAAGCAGCCGACAGCACGCTGCCGGACGATTTTATCGGCCCGCCCAATAAGCCCGGCAAAAAGGCTTAAACAGACATTTCTCAAAAGTTTGTTCTCAAACGGGCCCGCTTATATTGGGCCCGGTTATACTGGACACGTTTAGGCAGATGCATTCAGACGCGCGCGGCGGCGGCGCTCTGCCGAAGACGGAATTTTCAAAATCTGGCGATATTTGGCAACCGTGCGGCGCGCGACGGCAACGCCGCCGGCATTGATGCGCCTTACGATTTCATCATCGCTGAACGGATCACACGGCTCTTCCTTGGCAATTATTTCACTAATCAAATGACGCACCGAAGCGGCTGATGTGCCGGCTTCACTGTCTTCAGAGGCCAGCGATACACTGAAAAACGATTTCAATGTCACACTGCCGCGCGGCGTGGCAATCATCAGCCCGGTCGTCACACGGCTTACCGTGCTTTCATGCATGCCTACAGCCTTGGCAACATCGCGCAGCAAAAGCGGCTTCAGGTGATTGGCCCCTTTTTCGAGAAATGGTGTCTGTTGGCGGACGATTTCGGCGGCAATTGCCAGTGTCGTCTCATTGCGCTGTTGCATCGCCCGCTTCAGCCAGCGCGCCGAGGAAAGCGCCTGCATGGTAAATTTCTGTTCGGCTTGCTCGGCAACGCGTTTTTTCAGGCGTGCGGCATAATGTTCGTCTATCGTGATGCCCGGCAGGGTTGATTTGTTCAGTTCCACA
>CAJWBV010000223.1 GCA_913020275.1 uncultured Rhodobiaceae bacterium | reverse complement strand
TGTGATGGGCGCCGAAACCGCGACGCATTTTCTTCTCGCCGCCGGCGACGCATTGGTGATAATTGACCGCGCGGCAGACGGTGTGACCGAAACCGCGCTGACGACCATCGACAAGACGCGCAAAACAATCATGCTAGATCTGGAAAATGTGACTTGCGACGTCCTGGAAGGCTCGGTGCAACTGGCGGTCGAGACCATGATCAATGTCGGTCGCGTGCTGCTGGCCGCCGACAGTTTCGGCGCGGCCGAAATGATGCTGCAAAAGGCGGTAGCTTACGCAAAAGACCGCGAACAATTTAACCGCCCGATCGCTTCCTTTCAGGCGGTGAAACATATGTGTGCTGACATGGCCGCGCGGCTTGAGCCGTGCCGCTCGCTTTTGTGGTATGCGGCATACGCCCAAGACAATGTGCCCGAAGAGGGGCCGCTTATGGCGTGTATGGCGAAATCGCATATTTCCGAAGTGGGCAAATTCATCGCCCGCACTTCAACAGAAGTGCATGGCGGCATGGGCTTTACCGATCTCATGGGCCTGCATTACTGGTTCAAGCGCATAGGGTTTAACCGTCAATTGCTGGGCGGGCCGGAAAAGACCCGCCATGACGCGGCTGTGTTGCAGGGGTTTGCAAACTAAAACGGCGACACCCGAAAGTGCCGCCGCTTCGGTAATCTTTTGCGGTTTTTTGGACTACATGCGTTCGATAATAATCGCCGGTGCCATGCCGCCGGCGGCGCACATGGTAACCAGACCGAACTGCTTGTCCTGACGTTCCAGCTCGTCGACCATGGTGCCGATCAATATGGCGCCGGTTGCACCGATCGGGTGGCCGAGCGCCATGGCTCCGCCATTGACGTTGATGAGGTCGCGGTCGATATCAAGATCGCGAATGAATTTCTCGGTCACAACCGAAAAGGCCTCATTAACCTCAAACAGGTCAATATCGGCCAGTGTCATGCCCGCCTTATCCAGAACCTTTTTGGCAGCCGGGACTGGCGCATTTAGCATCAGGGTCGGGCTGTCGCCCATATTTGCCATGGCGACCACGCGCGCGCGCGGTTTCATGCCATGTGCTTTGGCATATTCGTCCGACGCCAAAAGCAGTGCGGCGGCACCGTCCACGACACCCGATGAGTTACCCGCGTGGTGGACGTGATTAATCTCCAAATCCGGATACGCTTGATTGACCAGCTTGCGGAAGGTTGTGCCTTCTTCATCCAGCGGAAAATCTGCGAGTTTGGCGAAAGAGGGGTCGAGGGCGCGCAAATCGTCGCGTGTGGTTTGTGGGCGCGGAAACTCTTCCTTGTCCAGAGCCAGCGAACCGTCTTCGCGGTGAACCGGCACCAGCGCTTTGTCGAAATGGCCGTTTTCAATGGCGTTTTTAGCGCGCTGTTGGCTGACATAGGCCAGATCGTCAACCGCTTCGCGGTCAATGCCTTCCAGCGTTGCAATGGCGTCGGCGCATACGCCCTGATGCGGTTGTGGGTGCTCGGCGCGCAGGCGCGTATTGCCATTGTCGAGGAAGGGCGATCCTTTGAAGCCTTCGGAGCCGTAAAGCGACATCATTTCTGTGCCGCCGGCAACGCACATATCTTCCATGCCCGACATAATATTGGCCGCGGCGATATTGACCGTGGTAATGCCGGTGCCGCAGAAACGGTCGAGCGTCATCGCGCTGGATTTCACATCATATCCTGCATCAAGCGCCGCCATACGGCCCAAATCGCCACCCTGTACGCCGCGCTGACTGCTGGTGCCCCAGACAATGTCGCCAACTTCTGCCGTGTCGAAATCATTGCGCTCAGTCAGTGCTTTCAGCACTGTGGCACCCAAATGTTGCGGGTGAATGTCGGACAATGCGCCCTTGCCCGGTTTGCCAATGCCGCGCGGTGTGCGGCAGGCATCAATAATCCATGCTTCGTTCATGACTGAACTCCCTTAGAAAAATTTAGGTCCAAACAATGCGGTCAAATGACCCTGAAATCAAGCTGCAAATCCAATCTTGCGCGGCATTGCGCGCGGTTGATAATTTGGCGAGCCCGCCTATGATAATTGGCAATCGGAGGCGGTAATGGATTTTCAACTCAGCGAACAACAACGTGAATTGCAGGCGGCAGCGCGTAAATTTGCCCGCGCGGAAATGCCTGCAGTTGCAGATATGTGCGAAGAAACCGGCCATCCGCCCGGTCGCGAAATGTTAAACCAACTTGGCGAAATGGGTTTTTTAGGTGGCAATAT
>CAJWBV010000222.1 GCA_913020275.1 uncultured Rhodobiaceae bacterium | reverse complement strand
TGCGACGCACAACCAGCATGCCGCGATGGGCTATTTTGCGCCGCCGCGCGTGGCGTGTGGCCAACCGCTTGGCAAGCTTGCGAATGAGCTCGCGCATGATTTTCATGTCGCTTTTATCGAGATTGCCGAGCCGAATGCGGCTCAACGCTTCTTCGCGCAACAATCGGCCAGCGTTTTTTGTCCGCATGGCAATCTGGCGCTCAACGAATTCGGAAACCTCTTCGAAAACCTGCGCGCGCCCGCCTTCCAATTGCTGGCGGCGTGCGTTATTACCTTCCGCGCGCATTTGCGAAATTGTGGCATCCAATGCCTCCAACCCCATAGCATCGAGAATGCGACGGGTGAACATGCCCTGCTGGGTAAACAGGCGCGCATCATCCAGCCCCGATGCCGCCGCCGCACCCGCCAAAGCCGCCTGCAGACCGGCCTGGTCGTTTTGCTCAATCATCTGCGCAAGGCTGTTTTCGCCTTCCGGTGTCGCTTCCCGGCCTCCGCCCGTTTCATCTTCGACACCACCCGTCTTTTGGCCTGCGTCATCTTCTGTTTCCTGGTCGGTTTCCGGTTGTGGTGCTTGCGCCATATCGGGCAGGGTGAAATAGCTGTCAAAGCAAGTGTCGAAGGCGCGCTTTTCCGGCTCGGTTTTTGCCAGACACTGGCTCAGCGCATACTTCAATATGTCGCGGTCATCAAAACCGACAGCGCCAATCACATCGGCCGCGTCAATCGCTTCGGCCGGCGATACACGCACATCGGCCGCGCGCAAAACGCGAATAAAGTCTGCGATCATCAGTTAGCCGCGACGCTATTGATTTCCCGCAGCATCCGCGTAACGTCGCTCTCCACATTTTCAATATCGGATTTGAACTTCAACAATACGTTGAGTGTGTCCTGCACAAAGGCACTGTCCAGCGTCTGCACATTGAGCAAAACCAGCGTGCGCGCCCAGTCAATGGTTTCGCTGACCGCAGGCGGCTTTTTCAAATCCATTTGCCTTATGCCCTGCACGAAAGCCACGACCTTTTCGCGCAATACCGTATCCAGTTGCGGTACGCGCGCCTGCAAAATTGCGTTTTCACGCGCGGCATCGGGAAAGTCGATATAAAGATGCAGACACCGGCGCTTCAGCGCATCGCCTATTTCGCGGGTATTATTGGATGTCAGAAAAACCAGCGGCGGCGTCTTGGCCTTGACCGTGCCCAGTTCCGGCACCGAGATTTGATAGTCGGACAGAATTTCAAGCAGAAACGCTTCGAACTCGTCATCCGACTTGTCTATCTCGTCAATCAGCAAAACCGTGCCGGATTCCGCGCGCAAGGCTTGCAGAAGCGGGCGGGTTTGCAAAAACTGTTCGGAGAAAAACACATCCTCGAAATCATCGAGCCGCTGCATGGACTGATCCAGCGTTTTCGCGCCGTCCATCAAATCTCCGAGTTTTTCTTTCAAAACCTGCGTGTAGAGCAATTGCTTGCCATATTGCCATTCATACAGCGCCTTGCTTTCGTCCAGCCCCTCATAACATTGTAGCCGGATCATGGGCAGGTTCAAAAAATCGGCCGTCGCCTTTGCAAGCTCGGTTTTGCCGACACCGGGCGGACCTTCGACCAGCATGGGTTTTTCCAGCTTGCGCGCCAGAAAAAGCGCCGTGGCGATTTGGCTGTCGCTCACATAGCCACGCGCGGCATAGCCAGCCTGTATCTCTTCAATTTCTGCGCTTGCGTCTTTGCCCGCATCTTGTGTTGTCTCACTCATGGCGCGAAACATAGCACAAACCATTGGCGGTGCTAGTTTTTAAGCCTATTTTTTTGCCTGAGATGGGTGAGCAGGCCGGGGGTCGGATAGCCGTCTGCAATCAACCCCGCATCGCTCTGATAGCCGCGGATGGCGCTTATCGTCTTGCGTCCGGCAACTCCGTCAATATCACCGACGAGATATCCCGCTTTGCGCAGAAAACGTTGCAGGGTGAAAATCTCCGGCGGCTTCAAAGGCCGGTCGCCGATCGGCCAGTCACCGACAAGCGGAACTGTGCCGCCAAATCGCTCGCTCAAACGACCGACGGCCAGCGCATAGGCCGGTGCCGTATTATAGCGCAACAGCGCGCGGAAATTCTGCGTTACCAAAAAGGCGGGGCCACGGTGCCCGCTGGGAAGAAATAGAGACATCTCGCCAAGGCTGTCGGCCAACACTTTGGTGCCGCGCGCCGCGCGCACTTGTCTTTCACGCCAACGCGCCACCGACGCACGCTGGTCA
>CAJWBV010000221.1 GCA_913020275.1 uncultured Rhodobiaceae bacterium | reverse complement strand
CCGCCGGTGTCATTTCAAAAATTTGTGAGGGGTTTGTCCCGCGCCCGCCGGTATCAATTTATCCGCATCTCACCGAGCCGCTTTATTATCACGCCGCAGGCATGAATAATTGCACCAGTGCGCTTGACTGGTTTGCCAAAACTTTCGCACCCAGCCAGACGCTCGACCAAATTGCGGATATCGCCGCAGATGCGCCAGCCGGTGCCGACGGCGTTTTGTTTCACCCCTATTTGCTGGGCGAACGCGCCCCGCATTGGAGCCCCGACCTGACGGCAAGTTTCACCGGCATGACACGGGCAACCAACCAAAGCCATTTGGCCCGCGCGGTTTTTGAAGGCATCGGACACGCGCTCACGCAGATTTGGCATAGCATGGACATTGCGGCAAGCGAGGCAACCGTGCTCGGGGGCGGTGCCCAGAGTGCGTTTTGGTGCCAGATGATTGCCGATATGACCGGTGCGGTTTTGCGCGTACCCGAACACACAGACGCCTCTTTCGGTGCAGCTCTGCTTGCCGCGCATGCCGATGGAGCCTTCGACACACTGGCGACGGCGGCAGAGGCTGGCTTCCACAAGCGAGCCGAATTTTCTCCTGACAAACAAGCACACGCTTGTTATATTGCAAGTCACGAAGTTTACAGGGCCGCGTTTGAGCAATTTCACAGGCAAACGTGAGTAAGACATTAGTAAACACGGATAGCTCGGAGGAAACCCCATGCAAAAGCGTGTAGACATTACGATTGAAAACCAGATTGCCCATGTGCGCATGGTGCGTTCCGATAAGATGAATGCGCTGGACAATGACATGATGGAAGCCATGATCGCGGCCGGCGAACGGCTGAAAAATGAGGCCGGATTGCGTGCGATCGTTTTATCGGGTGAGGGGCGCGCCTTTTGTGCTGGCCTTGATATGGGCAATTTCAGTGCCACAGCAGACAAAGCGGGCAATGCAGAGAAAGTAACGCGCAAACCGCTTACCGAACGCACCCACGGCCAGGCCAATATGCCACAAAAGGTTGCCTGTGTTTGGCGCGAAATCGGGGTGCCTGTTATAGCAGCCGCGCAAGGTTTTACGCTCGGCGGCGGATTTCAAATTTTCATGGGTGCCGACATACGCTTTGCTGCGCCGGGTACAAAATTCTCAATCATGGAAATCAAATGGGGTCTCGTTCCAGATATGGGCACCACCCATGTCATGGCGCGCTTGGCTCGCGAAGATATTTTGAAGGAACTCGCCATGACAGGGCGTATTTTTGAAGCCGATGAAGCACTGGAAATCGGTTTCCTGACGCGCATTCATGACGACCCTGTAGCACATGCCTTGGATGTCGCTCGGCAGATTGCGGCGCGAAATCCGGAGGCCATACGCGGCATCAAGCGGCTTTATAACGAGCCTGCCGACCGTCACCTGCCCGAAACGCTCATGCTGGAAAGTGAAATTCAGGATGAGATTATCGGCGGGCCAAACCAGATTGAGGCAGTGATGGCCGAAATGGAAAAACGCGAAGCTCGATTTGACGATGTGGCCTCGGCGGCTGAGTAATTAGGCACCTGCCACTAAGTCAAAAGCCAATAATTTGCGCGGTTCGGGCGACCATCCAATAACTCGCCAAGCCTCCCATGGCCATGACTATTCCGGTTTGGGCGCGCGCGCTGTACAGCGGCGTTAGGGCAGCCTGACGCGCCATATAGGAAATGCCCAGACACAAGCCGACCACGCAAAGCTGGCCGATCTCAAGGCCGATATTGAACAGGGCAAGCGCGAAGAAGCCCGTCTCGCGCGGTAGGCCAATATCCACCAGCACACCGGCAAAGCCGAAGCCGTGCAACAATCCGAAAGCCAGCGCAATGATTTGCGGGTGTCGCTGTGTGAGCCTCGCGCGGCTTTCCTCCGGTCGCAGCAATTCCGTAGCGACAAAAACAATAGACAATGCGATGACCGCTTCCACCGGCGCGGCGGGCAGGTAAATGACATCGAGAACCGACAGGCCCAAGGTTGCCGAATGGGCAAGCGTAAATCCGGTTATGACCAGCACAAGACGACGCCAGCCCGACACCAGCATCACCAAACCAATGACAAATAAAATGTGGTCATAGCCAAACACAAGATGCTCAACCCCCAACCACAAATAGTTGAAGAGACCGACGCCGCCGGCAAATGTCTGCAGAGGCTGTTCGGGCGTCAGCCGCATATGCACAAGATTATCGTCGGCTTCGTGCAACTGCACGAATACATCCGTTATGGTTTTC
>CAJWBV010000220.1 GCA_913020275.1 uncultured Rhodobiaceae bacterium | reverse complement strand
TCTTGACGGGTCGCATGAAGAACGCCTCGACGGTTTCCGGCTCATTATCAATGCCGCAGATGGCCGTTATGAGCGCATGCAAGTGCAAGGCAGTTTTGCCGACGGTTCGGAACTGGTCGGGGATTTAACGCGTATCAGCCCAAATAGGCGCAGCTTTTCTTTACAGGCTGAAAATGGCAGCAATGTTATAAGGTTTTTGGGTTTCTTGCCTGATCTCGATGAGGGTGCCTTGTTAATGCAGGGAGCTTTTTACGATGACGGGGTGGCGGCGAACGGTAAACCGCAGGATATTGGCGGGCGATTGGAAATGCAGTCATTTCGCGCTCGCAAGGTGCCGGTGCTGGCGCGGCTTTTGTCGCTCGGTTCCCTCACCGGCATTGCCGATACCTTGTCGGGCGACGGCATTGCGTTTGATGTCGCGCAACTCAAATTCATCCTAGATGACGGGGTGATCAAGGTTAAATCTGGGCGCTTTAACGGCCCAGCGCTTGGTCTCACGACAAAGGGCGCCTTTAATTCCCGCACGCGCGAGGTTGATTTTGGCGGCACGGTTGTGCCCGCCTATGGCATTAATTCGGTTCTGGAAAACGTTCCGCTGATCGGTCGGGTTTTGACGGGGCGCGAGGGCGAGGGGGTGTTCGGCTTCAGCTATCGCGTGGGCGGCACGACGGACGATTTGTCATTCCTAGTTAATCCACTGTCGGTTTTGACGCCGGGTATTTTGCGGCGCATTTTCGAAATCGGTATTGGTGAATTGCCCGAAGTCACCGTGACGGACGATGATCTGGTTGAAGACGAGTTAGACGACTAGCCCTCAGGCACCAGCAAAACATGACGTTTTTTACCTGCCGAGAGCTTGATAACACCATCTTTGATATCTGATTGGGTGAGCGTTCGGGCAATATCGTTTTGCGCTGCATCGTTAATGCGCGCGCCGCCGCCCTGAACCAGGCGCCGCGCTTCGCCGTTGGAACCGGCAAGCCCTGCTAGCACAAAGGCTTCCAGAAGTCCGATACCGGTATTGAGCTGACCAGCACCGACCGCCACGCTGGGCAGGTCGGCGCTTTTGCCGCCGCCCTCGAAAGTTTCACGGGCTGTGGCTTCGGCTTTTTGCGCCGCATCGCGACCATGGCACATGGCGGTGGCTTCGGTCGCGAGCACCTTTTTGGCATCGTTAAGCTCCGCCCCTTCCAGCTTCGCAAGGCGGGTAATTTCGGTTTCCGGCAATTCGGTGAACAGCCGCAAAAACCGGTCAATGTCTCCGTCTTCAGTGTTGCGCCAAAACTGCCAATAGTCGTAGACCGGCAGCATATCGGCGTTTAGCCAGACCGCACCTTGTGCGGTTTTGCCCATTTTCGCGCCCGAAGATGTCGTCAGCAAATTTGTCGTCAGACCAAACAGCGCTGCCTGATCGGTGCGCCGCGCCAGTTCGATGCCATTGACAATATTGCCCCATTGGTCGGAGCCGCCCATCTGCAACACGCAATTATAGCGCCGGTGCAATTCCAGAAAGTCATAGGCCTGCAAAATCATGTAATTGAATTCAAGGAAACTCAGCGGCTGCTCGCGATCGAGGCGCAGTTTCACACTGTCAAAGCTCAACATGCGGTTGATCGAAAAATGCCGCCCGTAATCGCGCAGGAAAGCGATGTAATCGAGTTCCGACAACCAATCATCATTATCAACCAGAATGGCATCTTGCGGCCCGTCACCAAAAGTGAGGAAACGCTCGAATGTTGCGCGAATGGTCTGCTTGTTTTCGGCTATCTGTGCGTCGCTCAGCAATTGGCGGCTTTCGTCCTTGCCCGACGGGTCACCGACTTTCGTTGTGCCGCCGCCGATGACAACGATCGGCCTGTGGCCTGTCTGTTGCAGTCGGCGCAACATCAAAATGGAAATGAGATTGCCGACATGTAGGCTGGGAGCCGTGCAGTCATATCCGATATAACCGGTCATCACGGTTTCGCTGGCCGCCGCGTCTAGGCCATCATTGTCTGTGCACTGGGCGATAAACCCGCGCGCATCAAGCGAGGAGAGGAATTCTGACTTGAAATCTGTCATGATGGGCTAGAGATACGCAAACAAGTGTTGCAGGTCAACGGATATGACGAAATTACAAACGGTTCTCGGATTGATGAGCGGCACCTCGCTCGACGGCATTGACGTGGCCGCAATCGAAACCGACGGGGAAAACATCATCCGTTCTCTGGGCCAGCTTTATGTACCCTATGATGAAGAAGCCCGAGGCCTGTTGC
>CAJWBV010000219.1 GCA_913020275.1 uncultured Rhodobiaceae bacterium | reverse complement strand
CATTCATGTATTACGCTTGTCCTTTAAACCTCAAATTATTTGAAACAAGTCTACTTTCTTCTTCCTCATTCGCACCGATTTACAGCGGCGATCGTAAAATACCGTTTGCCAAATTCCGTCGCGAAGCAATTAGCCTTACCCCAGTTTTTAATCCTTACTGACCCGCACGCGGTACTTCACCGCATTTGCCAGATGCGTTCATACGCCTATATTTTCGCCATGACACAGAAAACAGATAATTCCGAGGAAGCTACTGCCGCGGCTGCGGCGGCTGCACTGGTGCAGCAATATGGCGATGATGCCGAAGTGGTGGCGACCTTGCGTGCCGCTGAATTTGCCGCCGCCGGTGACGTAGAGGCGCTTGCTGCCTGGGACATGATTATCGCTTATCTGGAAGCCATGCGCGATAGCGCAAGCGCTCCGGAAAATACGGGCGCGCTGAACTGATGCCGGTTCAGCTGACCGTCTACTTTAATGGCGCCTGCAATATTTGCGCGCCGGAAGTCGCGCTTTATCGCCGCCGCACGCAAGCCCTCGGGCGCGCGAATGTCAGCTATTGTGATATTTCAACCGCCGACCTGCCGGCGGGTCTGCCTGCGGGCACATTGCGCGATGACATGTTGCGCCGCCTGCACATTCGAAAAGGTGATATTTGGTATAGCGGGGTTGATGCATTTATCCACCTCTGGGCCGAAGTGCCGGGTTTTAACTGGCTGGCGCGTCTGGTTGGCTTGCCACCGGTGCGCATGATTGCCGTGCCGGTATACGATCATGTGCTCGCACCTTGGCTTTACCGACGGCATTTGCGCCGCTCGGCCTGTGCAGTTTCTTAAATCATCAGCCTTAAATAACCGGGATAAACGGCACGCCCAAAGCGCAGGCCGCCAGCAATGTTGCGGCTGACAAAAAAATGATGATGCGGTGTGCCATGACGAACTCCATTTTTCTTATTGGTGGCGGTGGTTAACCTTCTTCAGGCCAGCCATTGGTTTGCGCGGTTTGATAGCCGGCATAATTGGGCTGGTCGATAGCCAACTTGCCCATGGTCGCGCGTTTCAGGTGATCTACCAAGCCTTCATCTTCAAGTCCAAGCGCACCTTCAGCAATTTTGTCACACAAAATTCGGTTCAACACTTCAAGCGTGCCGGTCTCATTTAGCAGGGCCTCAAGGCGCGCCTGTTCTGCCGCGCGAAAGCGCGGGCCCAGATCTAATTCGCGCTGCATAAGTGCCAGAACATTGCCGGCCACACGTGCCGAAAACGCGGCATGGCCGGAAAGCCGGGGCGCGATTTCCTCACCGACAAAATCCTGTACGGCCTGCATCAGATCGGCCATGTCGGGCTTATCCTGCATGATTGATCCCCGGCATTAATCCAATCCCTCCAGCATGCGCAGCAAATCAATCTCGGTTTCCGAGGCGCGCCGCCCAATAGCGGCACGCTCGACTGTGCGGTCGGCACCGGATGTGAAGGCGGTTGCCATCATGGTGCACATAATACCCCATTTGAGCGTGCCCAAAATTTCCCAAAAGCGCACCGCCGCGCGGTCAATTGTGCCACCGGCTGCTTCATAAGCGGCGTAAAAATCTTCGCGTTGGCCGAAGCCGCCAACCGGATTTTGATGCTGACCAAAGCGCCAAGAGGGCACGCACGGCCAGCCCAGATCTTCCATAGGGTCGCCAATATGGGCCAATTCCCAGTCGAGAATGGCAACCACGCCGCTTTCCGGCGTAACCATCAGATTGCCCATGCGGAAGTCGCCATGCACAAGGCAGCGCGCCTGCGATGGTGGCACATTGTCGGCCAACCATCTGATTGCCAACTCAAAAACCGGATGCGGGTGGCCGTGGGCGCGCAAAATCTCAGTGTATTTGGCCAACTCGCCCTTGGCATCAGAGCTTGGCAGACCCTCCACGTTATCGCTTTCAAGCCCGTGCAAGCGCGCCAGCATGGTGCCGCATTGCGCCGCCAGCTGCGGCCGCGTGTCGGCAAATTCATCGTCGCGCAGAATTTTGCGCGCAATCGTCTGCCCCTCGATGAAGCGCATAATATAGCCCAAGCCCAGCCCGTCTTCGGGCGCGCAAATATGCACGACTTCCGGCACGGCCACGCCCGCTTCAAAAACATAGGCGAGCGCGCGCGCCTCATCCGTCATGGAAAGCGCGTTGCTGGAGGTGTTTTTGGGTACCCCGCCCGGCGGGCGCCGCAACACGAAAAGGTCATTCCCGCAGGCAAAGCGATAGCTTTCCTGGCTCGCACCGCCCGAAAGCCGCGTACAATCCGTCAT
>CAJWBV010000218.1 GCA_913020275.1 uncultured Rhodobiaceae bacterium | reverse complement strand
TCATAGGCGGCATGGCCCTGCATGACGGCAAAATCTCGGAAATGAAAACCGGCGAGGGCAAAACACTGGTCGCCACACTACCATGCTACCTTAACGCGCTGACCGGCGCGCCGGTGCATGTGGTGACGGTGAACGATTATCTAGCCGAGCGCGATGCCGACTGGATGCGCGGCGTGCATGAAGCGCTGGGCTTTCGGGTTGAATGCATCAAACACGACATGGATGACGCGGCACGCAAAGATGCTTATGCCGCCGACATCACCTATGCCACGAATAATGAGCTGGGCTTCGACTATCTGCGCGACAATATGAAATACACGTTGGACGAAATGGTGCAGCGCGGCCACGCCTTCGCCATTGTCGACGAGGTGGACTCGATTTTGATCGACGAAGCGCGCACGCCGCTGATTATTTCGGGCCCGCTTGAAGACCGCTCCGACCTCTATGTAAGCATAGACCGGCTGATACCCGACCTGGTGCCGGATGATTATGAGATTGATGAAAAGACCCGCTCAGTATCGCTGACCGATCAGGGCAATGAGCATATGGAAGAACTGTTGCAGGCCGCCGGACTATTGGAAGCCGACAGCTCCATTTACGACATTCAAAACGTCACTCTTGTCCATCACGTGACCAATGCCTTGCGCGCGCATCAATTGTTCCAAAAAGACCGCGATTATATCGTGCGCGGCGCGGGCAATGCGGGTCAGGTGATCATTATCGACGAATTCACCGGCCGCATGATGGAAGGCCGCCGCTTCTCCGACGGCCTGCATCAGGCACTGGAGGCCAAGGAAGGCGCCCCCATCCAGCCGGAAAACCAGACGCTCGCCTCCGTGACATTTCAAAATTATTTCCGCCTCTATGACAAGCTGTCGGGCATGACCGGCACGGCGCTGACTGAGGCCGAAGAATTCATGGATATTTACGGGCTCGACGTGGTTGAAATTCCGACCAATACGGATATTGCGCGGCTCGATGAAGACGATGCAATTTACCGCACGGCGGTGGAAAAAAATGACGCCATCATTGAACTCGTGACTGAGTGCCAGACGCGCGGTCAGCCGGTTCTGGTGGGCACAACAAGCATTGAAAAATCCGAGGCTCTGTCGGCGGCACTGAAGCACAAAAAAATCAAACATAATGTACTGAACGCGCGCTATCACGAACAGGAAGCGCAAATTATCAGCTTGGCCGGCGTGCCGGGTGCGGTCACGATTGCCACCAATATGGCCGGACGCGGCACGGATATTCAGCTTGGCGGCAATCTCGACATGCGGCTGGACAAGGAATTGGAAAATCTTGACGGCACGGCACGCGACGCGCGCAAACAGAAGATTGAGGCGGAAGTTTCGGCGCTGAAAGAAAAGGCGCTTGAGGCAGGCGGTCTTTGCGTCATCGGCACAGAACGCCATGAAAGCCGCCGCATTGACAATCAGTTGCGCGGGCGGTCGGGGCGTCAGGGCGATCCGGGTCTGTCGTGTTTTTTCCTCAGCCTGGAAGACGATTTGATGCGGATTTTCGGCACCGACCGTATGGATGGCATGTTGCAACGGCTGGGCCTCAAAGACGGCGAAGCCATTGTGCATCCATGGATCAACAAAGCATTGGAACGCGCACAACAAAAGGTTGAGGCGCGCAATTTCGACATTCGCAAAAATATTCTGAAATATGATGATGTGATGAACGAACAGCGCAAAGTGGTGTTCGAGCAGCGTATTGATTTCATGCGCGCCGAATCCGTCAACGACAATGTGCGCGACATGCGCCACCAGATTGTTGACGATCTGGTGCCCCGCTATGTGCCGCCGAAAGCCTATCCCGATCAATGGGACATGGATGGTCTTCGCGAAGAGATCGGCGAGATTTACAATCTCGACATCCCGCTTTCTGACTGGGCGAACGAAGAAGGCATTGCGGATGAGGAAATTGTCACGCGGCTGCACGATGCTGTTGACCGTGCGGCGGCGGCACGCGCCACCGAAATTGGGCCGGATATTATGCGGCAGGTCGAAAAATCCGTTTTGCTGCAAACGCTCGACCAGCACTGGCGCGACCATCTCGTAACGCTGGAACATTTGCGCCAGATTGTAGGCTTGCGCGGCTTCGGCCAACGCGACCCGTTAAGCGAGTTTAAGCTGGAAGCGTTTTCGCTGTTTTCCGATCTCCTGTCGGCGCTGCGCCAAGACGTTGTGCGCTATATTATGCGCGTGCAGGTGGAAACACCGCCGCCCATGCCGGAAATGCCGGAGGTTGCTCCAACACTGCCGGCAGACGCGTACGCTAAATCTACCGATGTGCCTCCCGTCCGAATGGCGGCCGGACGTTCAGCAG
>CAJWBV010000217.1 GCA_913020275.1 uncultured Rhodobiaceae bacterium | reverse complement strand
GTTAAAAGAGTGCCTTGTTTTGCTACCATGAGGCAACAGGAAAGCATCGGGGCAGGTCTTGGCGGGGAAATTATGAGCGATCTCATTGTGCACACGGCGCGCAAAATCCACACAATGGAACCCAGCCAGCCGGTTGGACAGGCGATCGCTGTGCGGGACGGCACCATTCTTGAAGTCGGCACGCTTGAAAGCTTGAGCCCATGGCTTGAGCGATTTCCGCACAAAATCGACACGACCTTTGAGGACAAAATCATCCTGCCGGGCTTCATTGACCCGCACTTGCATCCGAGCATGGCATCCGTGATTTTGCCCATGCAGTTTATCACGGCGTTGGAATGGAAACTGCCTTGGGGCACTTCGCCGGCTGTCGGCTCGCGCGAAGCCTATCTGGAAGCACTCGCTTCCCATGCGGGCGAAGCGAATGACGCACCATTTTTCACATGGGGCTATCACCGCGACTGGCACGGCAACATCACCCGCCCCGATATTGATGCGATATGCCCGGACCGGCCGGTTATTGTCTGGCATCGGTCATTCCACGAAGTCATTATGAATTCGGCCGCACTTGCCCATTTTAATCTGGAAACAGACGCCATCGCCGCGCATCCGCAAATTGATCTGCCGGCGGGCAAGTTTTTCGAAACGGGGTTGCGGCTTGCCATCGCCGCGCTTAATCCGGTTTTAATGTCGCCCGAACATTTCGGGCTCGGCATGGCGCGCTTGAAACAGGTAGCCCATTTTGGCGGCCACACGCTTGTCGGCGATATGGGCATCGGTATTTTCAATTTCGATATGGAGTGGCAGGCGGCATGTGCCAGCCTTGATACACCGGACACGCCCTTCCGCGTACATTACACCCCCAATATTCTGGCGCTGACACCGACCGGCGATTTTGAGGAAACGCGCAAATTCGTCGAAACCCTGCCGGAATTGAACACCGATCGGCTATTTTTCTCCGATCACGTCAAGCTGTTCACCGATGGCGCGTTTTTTTCCCAATTAATGATGGTTGCCGAACCCGGATATCTCGACGGCCATGACGGTGAATGGCTGATGGTGCCGGAAAATTTCGAGGCCGCCGCGCGCGTCTTTTGGCATGCAGGCTATAAAATACACGTGCATTGCACCGGTGATCTGGGGCTGGAACTCGCCTTGGATGTTTTGGAAAAACTGCAATTTGAAAAACCGCGCGTGAACCACCGTTTCACCATTGAACATTTGGGGTTGTCGCGCCCCGAACAAATCCGGCGGATGAAAGATTTGGGCGCGCTGGCTTCGGTGAATATTTATTACCTGCACGAATTAAGCGACATTTATGCGCGCGAAGCGCTGGGCACGGCACGGGCGCACACTATGGCACGCGCCGGAACGCTGAGCCGGCACGGCATCGCGTTCGCACTTCATTCGGATTACACCATGGCACCCGCCCAGCCTTTGAACTCGGCATGGGTGGCGGTCAACCGCAAAAATGTTGCCGGCGATATTGTCGGCCCGGAGGAGCGCGTCAGCGTTGAGCAGGCTTTGCGTGCCATCACCACAGATGCCGCTTATGTGTTGGGACTGGAACATGAGGTTGGCACGCTCCAGCCTGGCAAGCGCGCTGATTTCACTGTGCTGGAACAAGACCCACTCGAGGTGCCGCCAGAAGACTTACGCGACATAAAAATATGGGGCACGGTTTTTGGCGGCACGCCCGCACCGCTAAAAGACAATTGAGATGAGCATTCCGCTTGCAATCTTGGGAGGTTATTTAGGGGCCGGCAAAACCACCCTCGTGAACCGGCTGTTGCGCGAACCGCACGGGGCGCGCCTTACCGTGCTGGTCAATGACCTCGGCAAGGTGAATATTGACGCCGGACTTATTGCCGACCATGACGGCACCACGCTCACGCTGACCAATGGTTGCGCGTGCTGCCAGATGCAAGAAGACCTGACCAGCCAGTTGATGATGCTTGTGGCTGACAGCCATCCGCCCGACGCCGTTCTGATCGAGGCCAGCGGCGCCGGCGAACCGGCGCGGCTTGCGCTGGTCGGTGCCGGTATTGAGGGGCTCCTCCTCACGGGGGTTTTTGTGGTGGCCGACAGCACCACACTACCACAAAAGCGCCATGACAAATTTGTTGGTAAGCTTGTAACGCGACAATTGGCCCAAGCCGACCTTATATTACTCAGCAAAACCGACATGATGCCGGATGACGGCATTGCGACGCGCGCGCTGATCGCATCGCTGACAGATGCCCCCATTGTGAACACGGCACGCATTGAAAATTTGGCAAGCCTGTTGCTAACATCGCCGCAAAACGCAACTCAATCGCGTGCCACGAAAAACCTGCATTGGC
>CAJWBV010000216.1 GCA_913020275.1 uncultured Rhodobiaceae bacterium | reverse complement strand
CCCGACACGCAAACTGCCGATGCGGTTGCTTCGTCATTGCGCCTGTCGCGTCGCCGCACCCAACGTCTGCGCGCTGCGCTCAACCATCCCGGTGCCGATCTCGCGCAGAGGCCGCAACGTTATTTGCATTATAATGGCGCGCCCTGTGTGTCTGATCACGCGGCTATGGCGCTGGCTGACGGGCAAATTTCGCCCAGGGAGGCCGGCTCAGTGCTGGCAATGGCCGCGGAATGGGTGGCACCGCGTTTTCCTTTGCGCGGCGCTGAAATGGCCGCCGCCGGCATGCCTGAAGGTCCGGCGATGGGGCGTTTGCTGGCCGAGCTGGAAGCCTGGTGGGTGGCGCAGGATTTTCCGGCCAAACGGGCCGTTGAAGCGGAATTTCACCGACGCTGGCCTTCTGGGAAAAATTAACGGGCGGCGCTATTACGGCCAGATGACTTTAAGGCCAGATGACACTGGGCGGCATGGAAGACAAAATGCTGTCGACATTGCCGCCGGTTTTAAGCCCGAACATCGTTCCGCGATCATAAAGCAGGTTGAATTCGACATAACGTCCGCGCTGGCGCATTTGGTTTTGGCGATCTTCTTCCGTAAAAGGTTCGGCGAGCCTGCGCGCGGTGATTTCGGGATAAATATCAACAAAGGCGCGCCCGACATCCTGCGTGAAGGCAAAATCGGCCTCCCAGTCGCCCGTGTCCAGGTGGTCGTAGAAAATGCCGCCGGTGCCGCGCGTTTCCTTGCGGTGAGGTAAAAAGAAATAATCGTCGCACTCGGCTTTGAAGCGCGGATAGTACTCCGCATTATGGGCGTCGCAGGCGGACTTGAAAGCGGCGTGGAAATCGCGCGTATCGTCGTGGACCGGCGTGCGCGCGGCGGCCAGCATCGGGGTCAGGTCGCCGCCGCCGCCGAACCAGTTTTTGGTGGTCACAACCATGCGGGTGTTCATATGTGCGGTAGGTGCATGTGGGTTGGCGGGATGGGCGATGACGGAAATGCCCGCCGCCCAAAAGCGCGGGTCTTCCTCGGCACCGGCGACTTGGCCTCTGAACTGCTCGGAAAACTCGCCATAGACTGTGGAGATATGCACGCCCGCTTTTTCGAAAACTTTACCTCGTAACATCGACATTTCGCCGCCACCCAAATCTACTGACCCGTCGCCGCGCTGCCATTTTTCGCGGGCGAAAGTGGCGCCCTCCGGCTCTAGGGCCTCAAGGCGCGCGCACAAATCATCTCGTAACGTGCGAAACCAATCGGCAGCGCGCTGCTTGCGCGGAGCCCAAGCGTCCTCCTCGTTCGAAGTGTCCGTTCCGGTTGGTGTGTCGGTTCGCGTGTCGCTCATAATGTCCCCGAATTCGTGATGTCGGGGTTTTATCAGATTTGATTTTGCAGTGAAAGGGCGCGCCGCTACTCCAGCCTGCGACCGATTATATTTGAAAAGTCGCGCATAATCTTTAGGCTGATTTGCGCGGCGCTTAAGCTTGGCTTGTGTAAAGGGGGTGCCTTATGAGCGACATTCGTATCATTTCCTATCTGCCGAACCCGCGTGTTTACAAAGCAACGATTGTCGCACGTCATTCAGGTGCCGAGATTGAGGTTATCGGCGACCAGCCCCCCGAAATGGTCAATTGGCTATGGGATTATGACGCGTTCAAAATGACTGACGCCGACAAGGAAACCCATGCCGCCGCCCGCCGCACGGCCAAAACCGGCTTTTCAGGCGTATTGTATAAAACAGATGCTTTTTTGCGCGCCAATCCGTTCGGCGATATTCCCGCAGCCTTTGCTGAAGACGGCACAATGGGCATATTTGAATCAAACAGCATCATGCGGTTGGCGGCACTTACCGGGCCCAATGCACCCGCGCTTTATGGTGACAGCGCAACCGCGCGCGCCCGCATTGACGGGTTTTTGGACAAGACCCTGCTGTTCGCCGATATTATTCAGAAATATATTCTCTCCGGTGACGCCCTTGACGCCGTGCTGCATGGGCAGATGGCAGCGGCGTTTCAAAATTATTGCGCGGCGCTTGAGTTAGCTCTTGGCCATCACGCCCATGTTTCCGGCGAAATGCTCAGCCTGTCGGATGTGGTGCTGGTGTGCGAACTCGCTTTGATGAGCAATGAAAGCCGCATGGCTGACAAGCTGGCGGCGGCAGGGCTGTCAGCTATTTTGCCGGAGCTCAAAAACTACCCGGCGCTCTTTGCCCATGTCACCGACCTCCTGGGCCGCGCGGAATTTGCCGAAGACCTCTCCGGATATGCGCGGCACATACTTGCCTAATCTTTATCGGCCTCACCAAGCATTTTGGCGATAAAAGAAAAAATTTCCGCGTTGCACGCCACCGACGCGGG
>CAJWBV010000215.1 GCA_913020275.1 uncultured Rhodobiaceae bacterium | reverse complement strand
TTCACAAAAACAGCGCGGGTCTGCGCAAACAATTCGTCCATGGCGGCATTGCCCGCGCCTGAAACGGACTGATAGGTCGCCACGACCACGCGGCGAATTTTGGCAATATCGTGCAACGGCTTAAGCGCCACGACGAGTTGAGCCGTCGAACAATTCGGATTGGCGATAATATTACGCTGCGTGTATCCGGTGAGATCGGCCGGATTTACTTCCGGCACAATTAGCGGCACATCTGCTTCCATACGATAGAGCGAGGAATTGTCGATGACCACACAGCCAGCGGCGGCGGCTTTGGGCGCATATTCTCCTGCCGGGCCGGAGCCGCAGGCAAACAGCGCAATATCGGCAGCTGCAAAATCATAAAACTCCAGCGCCTGACATTTCAGCGTCTTGTCGCCAAAGCTGACCTCTTTGCCCTGGCTGCGGCGCGAGGCAACCGCATCCACGTGCGCAACGGGAAAATTGCGTTCGGCCAGAATATTCAGCATTTCGCGCCCGACATTGCCGGTCGCACCAATTACGGCAACCACATAACTCATCTCAATTCCCCAATTCGTCGAGAGCTTGCAACACCGCGTCACCCATCGCGCTTGTGCCGACCAGTTGCATTTCGGCCTGCATGATGTCGCCGGTGCGCAAGCCCTTATCAAGCACTTGCATCACCGCGCGTTCCAGCAAATCGGCATCCGCGCCGCGGTCGAAAGTATATTTCAACGCCATCGCAAAACTCATGATCGACGCAATCGGATTGGCCTTGCCCTGACCGGCAATATCGGGGGCCGAGCCGTGAACGGGTTCATACAAAGCCCGCGCGCGGCCCGTTTCAGCATCCGGCGCGCCCAGCGAGGCAGAGGGCAACATGCCCAGCGAACCGGTGAGCATGGCCGCAACATCCGACAAAATATCGCCGAACAGATTATCCGTCACCAGCACATCATATTGCTTCGGCTCGCGCACAAGCTGCATGGCGCAATTATCGGCCAGCACGTGCTGCAATTCGATTTCCGGATAATCGGCGGCGATGACCCGATTGACCTCTTCAAACCAGAGCTGCCCGCTTTCCATGACATTGCGTTTTTCCGAGCTTGCCAGTTTTTTGGTGCGCTTCATGGCGATATCGGCGGCCACACGCGTGATGCGCTCAATCTCGTAAGTCTCATAGACTTGCGTGTTGACCCCGCGTCGCTGGCCGTCGCCCAGATCGGTTATGCCGCGCGGCTCGCCGAAATAAACCCCGCCGGTCAGCTCGCGCACAATCATAATGTCGAGCCCCTCGACCAGTTCGCGCTTCAGCGAAGAAGCCTCAGCCAGTGCCGAAAAACAAATAGCAGGACGCAAATTCGCAAACAGTTCCAGATCAGCACGCAGTCGCAACAACCCCGCTTCGGGTCGTGCCGCATAGGCAACAGTGTCCCATTGCGGCCCGCCAACCGCGCCCAGCAACACCGCATCGGCGGCAAGGGCTTTTTCCATGGCCGTGTCTGAAATGGCCGCACCATGCGCGTCATAAGCGCATCCGCCGACAAGGTCATGGTCGATGGAAACATCAAACCCCTTATGCGTGCCGAACCAGTCAATGATGCGGGCCACCTCGCCCATCACTTCAGGGCCTATGCCGTCGCCCGGCAGGATCAGAATATTTTCCATTTGTCGCCTCTTTTTCGTGCGGTCGTTGTCGTGCGGTCGCGAAACTGTCCGGCCTAACGCCAAGGCTGGTCGTCGAGGCCCGCTTCATAAGCGGAAATCTCGTCGCTTTGTTTTAAGGTGAGCGCAATGTCGTCGAGGCCTTCCAGCAAACATGTTTTGCGAAACGCGTCCACATCAAAACTGATGACCCCGCCATCGGGCCCGCGAATTTCCTGGGCTTCCAAATCAATGCTCAAACCGGCATTGGCACCGCGCGCGGCATCATCCATCAGCTTGTCGATATCTTCCTGCGGCAGAACAATCGGCAAAATGCCGTTTTTGAAGCAGTTATTATAGAAAATATCGGCAAAGCTCGGCGCGATGACGCATTTAATGCCGAAATCGAGCAGTGCCCATGGCGCGTGTTCGCGGCTGGAGCCGCAGCCGAAATTTGCACCCGCCACCAGAATTTGCGCGTTGCGATAGGCCGGTTGATTGAGCACAAAATCCTCAATTTCACTGCCATCATCGCCATAGCGCATTTCATCGAACAGGTTTTTGCCGAGCCCCGAGCGTTTGATGGTTTTCAAAAACTGTTTGGGAATGATCATATCCGTGTCGACATTGATCATGTTCAACGGCGCAGCCACGGCATCGAGTTTGGTAAATTTTTCCATGTTTTTCTCCTTCTCGGATGCCTCAGGCGTTTTCGAAATCGCGAATATCTGCAAA
>CAJWBV010000214.1 GCA_913020275.1 uncultured Rhodobiaceae bacterium | reverse complement strand
CCGGCAAGAACATCGACAGGAGGCCCACCACAACGGCCAAGGCCGTCAGCAGCAGCACAGACCTCCACCACAGCGAACGAGCCAGGCCACTGCCGAAGGTGAAGAAAATACTCCGTTGCCCAGCTTTGAACCGACCCCAGTTGCGCAAGCTGTAATACCCACTGATGCCGAAATTCAAGATCGTATTGATGAAGCCTATGCGCGAGGTCTTTCAGAAGGTGACAGCCAAGCGCGTCAACGGCTGGAAGATGGGTGTCAACGTCTTGAAAATCTCGCGACCGGTCTGATGGGGCAAGATGCGCTTGATACCGAAGAGCTTGGCCGACATATCGAAGAAACGGTGATGCGTCTGGCGAGCCTGCGCGCGGGCTACGCAATTAAGGATTTGCCGGCCCCTTTTGCGGAGATTGTTGAACAGCTTGTCCGACGCATCTCAAAAGAGGCCGATGGTGGCACATTGCATCTCAACCCGTCAGACCTCGCTGTCGTTCAGCCGCTTTTGGAGAACCGCGACAGCTTCGGGCAAATCGGCTTCAAGGCGGATGATGCCATTATGCCAGGCGATATTCGCGTGTCGATCGGCTCGGTTGAGGCCGAAGACCGGCTCAGCCAACGGGCCGGCCTTGGCGTGGAAGATGGGGGCAAAGGAACAGAGTTTGACGAGGTTGGACGCCTCATGCGTAATTTGCTGGATGAAACACCAAACGATACTCCAAACGATGCGCCCAATGATACGCCGGAGACGGACGGAGAACCGCTATGACTGCGTTAAACGCATCTCTGGGCGGACGCCTTGACGCAATGCAACTTGCCCGGCCTGTCGAACTGACCGGTCGGGTCACGCGCCATGACGGACATTTGTTGGCCTGCGACGGGTTTCCGGTGAGCGTGGGGGCGGTTTGCGCGATTGAAACCGATACTGGTAAACCGGCCTTGGCGGAAATTATCGGCTTCGACCGCGGGCAAAACCTGATGTCACTTTATGATATCAATGCGCGCATACGTCTTGGCGCGCGGGTAAGTCTGCGCGATGAGGGCAGGGACATCCAAGTCGGCCCCGAAGTACTGGGGCGTGTTGTGGATGCGCTGGGCCGCCCGCTGGATAATCGCCCCCTGCCGCCCATGGCCGATCGCTGGCCGTTGAGCGGCAAGGAAATTAATCCCCTGGCGCGCGACCTCGTTGCCTCCCCACTGGATGTGGGCGTGCGCGTCATCAATAGTTGCCTGACGGTTGGGCGCGGCCAACGCCTCGGCATTATTGCCGGCTCCGGTGTCGGCAAATCCGTGCTTTTGAGCATGATGAGCCGGTTTACCGAAGCCGATATCGTCGTTGTCGGCTTGATTGGCGAGCGTGGCCGCGAGGTCGGCAATTTTGTTCAAATGGTCATGACGCCCGAAGCGCGTGTCAAAACGGTTATTGTCGCCGTGCCCGCCGACCGTTCGCCGCTTTTGCGGATTCGCGGTGCCGAACGTGCAACCTCGATTGCCGAATATTTCCGCGATCAGGGAAAAAATGTTTTGCTGATTATGGACTCGCTGACCCGCGTGGCACATGCCCGCCGTGAAATCGGTTTGGCATTGGGCGAACAGCCCACTTCCAAAGGCTATCCGCCATCGGTGATTTCCATGATTCCACAGCTTGTTGAACGCTCTGGCACCGGTGTGTCGGGTGCCGGCTCAATCACGTCCTTTTACACGGTTCTGGCTGATGGCGACGACACCAATGATCCGGTAGTCGACGCCGCGCGCGCGATTTTGGACGGGCATATTGTCCTGTCGCGCGAACAGGCCCAGCTGGGCATTTATCCGGCGGTTGATTTGCCGGCCTCAATCAGCCGAGTTGCGGCTGATATTTCCGGAGAGGCGCATACCGCCGCAGTGCGCCAGTTTCGCCGCCTTGTGTCGCTTTATCTGGAGAACCGCGATTTGGTGATGATGGGCGGCTATGTTCAGGGGCAGGATGGCGATCTTGATGTGGCGTTGCAAATGTGGCCGCAACTCGTTGACCATATTATGCAGCCGGAAACGCAAAAAGCCGATTTTGAAAGCAGCCGAAACGCTCTTCTGGCGTTGTTGGGCGGCAATTGAGCTTAAATTATGGCGCCTCCCCGCGAAAAAATTTTCGAAAAAGTCGCCCTCAAACAGCGTCTGGATGTCATGCGCAAATCACGCAGTCTGGCCGTTTTGCGCGAGGAACTGCAAAAAACCGAGAGCTTGTGCGAGCAGCTTGACGGTATTTTGAAGGATATTATGGCGCGCACTGGTGAGCAGAGCGTTGCCAGCTTGCGCGCCGATAGCTGGTACCGTGCAAAGGTTCTGGAACAGCTCAAAACGCTGGAAAACCGAGGTCAATTTTTACGATCCGAG
>CAJWBV010000213.1 GCA_913020275.1 uncultured Rhodobiaceae bacterium | reverse complement strand
GTGGCCACACATCAGGATCGCACAGCCAGCGTCACATTTTCCAATACCGGCCTGCCGGTGCGCGACCCGAACGAACCCATCACCCAAATGGCGATGCCGGGCAAGGGTACCTCTTTTTTACGTAAATTTCAGCTCTATGTGCGCTTCAACCCCTTTTGGCGACACTGGAACATGCTGGCCGCAATATGTACGGGCAAATTACCGAAGCAAGTTGTTGCCGGCTATGCCGCGCCCTATCCCAATTTTCGCTATCTGACGGGCAACCGACAGTTCACGCAAATGCTGCCGACGCGCTTTGACAATCCGATGCTGGTCGACAATTTCCGCGCACGCGAAAAGCTCGCCAATTTCGACAAGCCGTTTTTGTGCCTGTTCTCTGACAAAGACATTGTTGCCCCGAAAGGCCATGAGAGCGTTCGGCCGTTTATTGCCGGTGCGGGCAGGCGCGAACCCGTTATCTTGGAAGGTGGCAGCCATTTTCTGGTGGAAGATATCCCGCAGGAATATGGCGATAGGTTGCTCGAATTTCTGACGGAAATCAGCTAGGCCTTATCGCCAAATCTCGCGATGGTTTTCGCGTTCGACACGGCGCGTGCACCGCGTCGTCAGGAGTGCCGACAAGCCGGTTTCGGCGAAAAGCGCGTCCACCGCTTCGCGTGCGGGCGCGTCCAGCGCATCATAAGCGTCCTGAATGCGTTGCAACATGAAAATACGATAGGGCATAACCACCGCATTAATGTTCAAGCCGCGCCAGTTAAATTCACACATGCCAATGCCGCGCCCCAGACTTTCACCGCCCACAACTTCGTTCGGCTCCGGATTGTTTTCGGCAAGCCAGTCATTGGTGAACGCCATCATGGCTTCGATCTCCGGCAGGTAATCCGATGCGACACGCGCCAACAGAACCTTCAGCGTTTCGGGTATGGCATCATCACCCAGCAGGCTTTCATCACGGCCGATAAATTCAACCATATCGGAAGACGGATTGCGCATGCGCTCAGTCCAGCGCAACAGCATTTGCGCTTTTTCCTGCATCAGGCGGAGGGGGTGCGGGTCGCGCCCCAAATGTGCATAAAGTGATGCAAACAAACCATAGTCACCGATTGTCGGCGCGCCGCCCAACAAATAAGGGTGCGCGGCAAAATGCGCGTCAAGCTCGGCCATGGTGTCGTGATAGGCGGCTTCGATTTCGGGCGCCGTTTCGGGGGTGACACCAAATGCAACGGCAGCTTTGCGCATCCGGCCAGCGGCATGAAGTGCCATATCGCGACGTTCTCCGGGTGGCAGTTGCGGTAAGGCAAACAGCCCGAATTGCTGCAAAATGAAGTCGAGATTATCTTCATCAAAATTCCAGCGATAATGCATGGCCGGACGCAACATACCCTCGCCGCCGAAAATTTCCATAATTAGCGAAGCAATAAGATGGCGCGGGGTTTTTGGATAGGCCGGCAGACGCGCCATATTCTGTTTTTCAAACCAATCGATAATATCCGTGCCGTCTTGCACAATCTCGCCCTGCGGCGTTGTCATAACGGGAATAATCCAACGCCCAATTGCGGGTCGAATGGCGGCATCATATTCTGGGCTTGCGGGCGAGATATCGTCAAAGTCAATGTGTTGCTTGATGAGATAGGCGCGCGCCTTGGCGGAATAGAGCGAGACGCTCCATGTGTAGAGTTTGAACCGGTTATTCATTAGCGCGTCAGTCATTGCTTTTCCAGGGTTTTCCTGCGTGTCAAATGGAGGATATGGATCAGCGCGGCCATTATGAACATAAACAGCGCGATCCAAATGCGGGGCGATAACAGCGCCCCACCAATAGATTGTGCCGGGACGGCAAAAGTCGCAGCTATCGCCGCACGCTTATATATATGAATGTCGCTAAAGTCCTCCTCGGTCGCCAACATCAGAAGGTCGCGCCGGCTGCGATAGCGCATTAAGTTTGCAATATCCCAGCCGGGATTTGCTCCTACACCCCACGCCTCAATATAGCCCGACAGCGTGCGGGCAGAAAATGCTGGGTATCCACCACGGGCAAAAATTTTTACTGCAAAGGGTCGGAAATAGCTCTGCACCAGCTCGCGCGCATCGACCTTTGCGCCAGTCTCCGGATGACTTGCGGGGCCCTCAGTAAACCCGACAAGATTAACCATGAAAAACTCACCGCCATCGTCATCGCGCATAAATATCTCGAAGCGCGCCAGCTGCTCAGAAGAAAGCCCTTTGCTCTGTGCCCGCGCGGTAAAGATAGCAATCTCGGATTCGGTCAAGGGGCCCCGCCAGTTTTCGTGCCAGCCCAAAAAAACCAGATAAAAAATAAGAGCTATGCCCCAAATGGAATAACCGCTTCGCATTGAAAAACCCAACGTGAGAATTAAAGTGC
>CAJWBV010000212.1 GCA_913020275.1 uncultured Rhodobiaceae bacterium | reverse complement strand
CTTCGGCTCAATGACAATCCGAATGTCTTCTGCACTTTCGTCGCGAATATCATCCAGCATGGGCAAAGCACGGCTTTGCATCAGCTCGGCGATTTTCTCGATCAACCTCGACTTCTGCACCTGATAGGGAATTTCGGTGATGACGATTTGCCAAAGTCCGCGCGGCTTTTTCTCAAACTCGAAACGCGCTCGCATGCGCAGACTACCGCGCCCCGTCGCATAGGCCTCGCGGATTACCGATGCCGGCTCAACACACAAACCGCCGGTCGGAAAATCCGGCCCTTTGACATGTTCCAGCAACGTATCAACACGCGCCTTTGGTGCCTTCAGGAGATGCAGGGCAGCGCCGCATAATTCGACAATATTGTGCGGCGGAATGCTGGTCGCCATGCCGACCGCAATGCCCGATGCGCCATTTGCCAGAAGATTGGGAAAGGCCGCCGGCAGAACCACCGGCTCTTCATCCTCGCCGTCATAAGTCGTGCGAAAATCGACTGTATCGCTGTCAATGTCCTGCAATAGCAATCCGGCGACCGGCGTCATGCGCGCTTCGGTATAGCGCATGGCCGCGGCATTATCGCCATCCACATTCCCGAAATTGCCCTGCCCGTCCACCAGCGGGTAGCGCACGGCAAAATTTTGCGCCAAGCGCACAAGCGCATCATAGACGGCCTGGTCACCATGCGGGTGATAGCGGCCGATAACGTCGCCCACAACCCGGGCCGATTTTTTGAACCCCTGTTCAGGGTCAAGGCGCAATTGCCGCATTGCATAAAGCAAGCGGCGATGCACCGGCTTCAACCCGTCGCGCACATCCGGCAGGGCACGATTTGTGATGGTCGACAGCGCATAGGCCAGATAGCGTGTTTCCAGCGCTTGCTTAAGGCTCACCGGTTCGGCATCACTGTCTATCGGGGTTGCGTCTGTCATGTCGCTTTATAACCAGATTCTATCATTAGGCTTCAAGTAGGAACGCCTTTGGTTAGCAAAATCTCAACAAACTGCGCGCGCGCCGCCGGAAGACCCGAAGTATCAGCCCCATAAACCCGCCTTTCGAGAAAATGCCCCGTCAGGCTCAATCCTTGCAGAACATCGTCGGCATCTGCCGATGCGTCTGCCGACAAAAGAAAGGCCGGTAAAACAAACATGCGCTCTGCGTAAGGCACCGCCGCTTCGCGCGACACGGCGCGGCCACTGCGCGGTGACACATGGGTGAGATCGTCACGTGTACCGGTGGCCGCACATGTGGTGAGGTCAAGTCCAAAGCCGACCTCCTCCAACAAAGCGAGCTCGAAACGAACGAACAGGGGCAACCAGACCTGACGGTTTTCCAACGCCTCAAGCAACACCATCACCGTGTCAAACAAGCGCGGGTAGGCCTGACGCTCGGGAACAATTTTCAACAGCGCACACATTGCCGAGAGACCTGCAAGCAACACCTGATCGGTGAGAACCTCAGCGGCATAGGCGCGGCCCGGATCAATCGTTGCCGTGCCCAGATGTTCCGAAAGACGCGCGCGCCAGCTGGCCTGCACCATATTGCCCGGTTGCAAGGCCGGCTTCAGCCGCCGCGCATTGCCACCGCGCACCAGCCCTCCATAACGCCCGTGATCGCGGGTAAAAAAATCGACAATGGCGCTGCTTTCCCCATGTGCGCGCCTGTCCAGAATGACAGCTTCGGCCGTCCATGCTTCCATCGGTCACGCTCCGTAATCCAGCCCCAGCACCCGATATCGCTCCGGATCATCCTGCCAGTTTTTGCGAACCTTGACGAAAATAAACAAATGCACCCGACACTGAAATGCCTCTTCCAGTTCAAGCCGCGCCTGGGCTCCGATTTCCTTTATCGACTGGCCGCCTTTGCCCAGCACAATTGCCTTTTGCCCGTCGCGGGCAACAAACACCGTCTGCTCAATACGAATACTGCCATCTTTGCGGCGCTTCCATTTGTCAGTTTCCACCGTCAGCGCATAAGGCAGCTCTTGGTGCAGACGCAAAAACATTTTCTCGCGCGTAATCTCCGCCGCCAGAAGCGCGGACGGCACATCCGCCGCCTGATCTTCGGGATAGAGCCACGGGCCGGACGGCATGTTTTGTGCCAGTGCCTGCTTCAAAACATCCAGCCCGTCGCCGGTCAGGGCAGACACCAAAAACGTATCGGTAAAATTGGCCCGCAGGTTCAACTCATGCACCCGCGCCAGCAAATCTTCCTTTGCCAGCGTATCGACCTTGTTGAGTACCAGCGCAACCGGCTTTTTGACATTTTCAAGATTGTCGAGAATGGCCTCGCTCTCATCATCGAGAGGTCGCGCCGCATCCAGAACTAGCAAAATCATGTCAGCATCTTCAACGCCCTGCCACGCCTCGTTCACCATGGCGCGGTC
>CAJWBV010000211.1 GCA_913020275.1 uncultured Rhodobiaceae bacterium | reverse complement strand
AATGCTTTACCCCGATTACCACTTCGCCGGTGGGGTTTTCGCCGGCAAAACCCAACAGCGCGCCGAGGTCGGCGGCAAACCCATACCAGCACCCGATACACACAAGGGTCCAGATAATCACGGAAGGGAAAAAGAGACGCGGAAAGGGAAAAAACGATGAAAACATTTGCAAGGCTCCCGTCGGCAAGAAAAGCCCGAAAAGCGGGCCCGATTGCACATCTCACGCTATCGGCCGACGCGCTTATCGCCAAGAGCCGAGTAGATTTTACTTTTGGTCTTTCGTCAATGTCTCGGTCAGGTCAGGACTTTTGCTGACGGTTCCGGTGCGTTCATTTTCGATTACTTCGCGAATGCTGTCGCCGGTCGGCTGGGCGGTGGCGGCATTTTCGAGAAGTTTGTCCTCGGCAGCAGTGTTTTTTTCGGCCGTGACTGCGTCTTTGCCGAGCACAAGAATTTTGGCAACTTCATTCGGCTTGGGAATGGCCGTGCGCGTTGTGCCACTGCCGGGCGGACGCAGATTATAATCGGGGGGCAAGATAAGCGGAGGCCTTGAAATGACGGTGAATTCATCCGGTGCCGATTTTCCGTAGCCGAATGCGTCGGAAGCATCATCACCGCAGGCCGCCAGTATCAGGCAGGCACCGAAGGCAAGGGCAATTCTGTTTTTTCCGAAGGCAGATGGGGAAGTGGAGAATAACACGGGGATCGCTTTCAATTTGGACGCTTTAAACTTGGATGCTTTAGACATTGCTTATCTATAGACAAATATTTGAACTTGGCAACCACCCTCAAGCCCGCCGTCACCTGAACCATCAAATTAGGCTTCGGGCGCCGGTTCGCGCCAAAACCCCCAGACCAGAAGCACGACGCCAAGGCTAATCCAAATATCTGCGAGATTGAACACATACCAGTAATATCCGGCATAATGCAGTGAAACAAAATCGACCACCGCGCCGTGAATGATACGGTCAGCCAGATTGCCCAGCGCGCCGCCGATAATCAGCGCATAGCCGAGGCGCGTGAGGGGACCGGGTGTTGTCATCATGGCGCGGGCAAGGTAGGCGGTGACGGCCAGTGTCAGGCCAATGAGCAGCCAACGCGCCGCTTCACTGCCGGAACTGAAAAGCCCGTAACTGATGCCATAATTCCAAATGAAGGCGAAATCCAAAAAGGGCAATATCTCGATGCGGCGCAAGGTTTCGAGATCGAGAATATGCATGATGGCCCATTTCGATGTCTGATCAAGACCGGCGGTGACGGCGGCAAGCGCCAGCCCGTTTTGCAGGCGAGAGCGTGGTTCAGGCGCTTGCATCGAACTCGGCGACAGCGGCGGCATCGCGGGGGCTCAGATCGGGATAATCCCCGACCGATCCGACATCCGGCAGCACTTTCCATGAGCGCTGGCATTTGCGCCCCTCGGCCAGTGAGGGCACAACGCCGACGCCGGCAACATCGTCCAGCGTGAAGGCTTCGGCGGGGGCTGTATCGGCGCGAATTTCAAGCTGCGAGGTGATGCAAATGTCGGCCATATTCTGCCCCTCAAGGCTTTCCAGCAAACTGGTGTCCGACACATAAACCACCGGTGCCGCTTCAAGGCTTGAGCCAATGCGCTTTTCGCTCCGTTCGATCTCAAGCGCGCCTGTTACCACGCGGCGTACGGTGCGAATGTCGTTCCATTTTTCAGCCAGCGCGTCATCGTTCCATGCGTCGGGAATATCCATAAAAGTTTCAAGATGCACAGAATTGTCGGCGTCCTGGTAGCGCGATTGCCATACTTCTTCCGTTGTGAAGCACAAAATCGGGGCCAGCCAGCGCGTCAGGCAGGTAAACGCGATGTCGAGAACCGTGCGGCAGGCGCGCAAGTCGAGGCTGGAGGCCGGGTCGCAGTAAAGCGTGTCTTTTCTGATGTCGAAATAAAATGCCGATAGGTCGATGGTCATGAAATTGAAGAGCGCCTGATAGATTTTGCGGAAATCATAGCGCGCGTAATTTTCGCGCACCATCGCGTCCAATTCACCAAGCCGGTGCAGAATATAGCGTTCCAGCTCCGGCATGTCGGCATGGTCAATTTTTTCATCCGCATTAAAATGCGCGAGGTTGCCCAGCAGGAACCGGAAGCAATTGCGCATTTTGCGGTAGGCATCTGAATTTGCCTTGATAATTTCGGGCCCGACACGTGTGTCTTCGCTATAATCCGACGACATCACCCACAGGCGGATAATCTCGGCACCCGATTGCCCGATAACTTTTTGCGGGTCGACCGAATTACCGATGGATTTCGACATTTTCCGGCCCTTTTCATCCATGGTGAAGCCATGCGTGACCACCTGCTTGTAAGGCGCTTGACCGCGTGTGGCACATGCTTCCAGCAGGGAAGAATGAAACCAGCCACGAT
>CAJWBV010000210.1 GCA_913020275.1 uncultured Rhodobiaceae bacterium | reverse complement strand
GGGCCGCGCGCGAGCAAAAGCCTCATCCGAGCCGCCGACCATAAATGTCAAAGTGCCTGCCGTGGCCCCGCCAACCCCGCCGGAGACGGGCGCGTCGACCATGGCAAAGCCTTTTTGCGCGGCGGCATCACTGACGCGGCGCGCCGTTGCAACATCAATCGTTGAGCTATCGATGAGCAAACTGCCCTCCGGCACAGCACCTACAATGCCGTCTGCTCCCAGGTAAACCTCCTCGACATGGCGACCCGCCGGAAGCATGGTGACTACAATCTCGGCTTTGGCGACCGCACCGGCAATGTCTGACGCGCTTTGTCCGCCTGCAGCGACCAGCTCGGCAAGAGCTGTTTCAACGCGGTCAAAACCGGTGACGCTATGGCCCGCCGCGACGAGGTTTTTTGCCATGGGCAGCCCCATATTCCCCAAACCTATAAAGCCAATTTCAAGCATTTTTATCCCCCAGTTGAAGTTCGTCTGCGCCCAGCGACGCAAAAATCTTGTCGATATCAGCCGCCGCGACGCTCGCGTGCTCGGGCGGTGTCCAAGACGGTGCATTGTCTTTATCGAGAATAACCGCCCGCACACCTTCGTAAAAATCAGGCAGTGCCATGAGCCGCGTCACCGCGCGCATTTCGATCTGCATGCAGCCGTTAAAGTCAGTTTTTACGCCCTCACGCATCTGGCGCAGAGCCACCGCAGAACTGGTTGGT
This sequence comes from uncultured Rhodobiaceae bacterium, assembly GCA_913020275.1. Lineage (GTDB taxonomy): Bacteria > Pseudomonadota > Alphaproteobacteria > RS24 > RS24 > UBA7378. Next base: position 1,690 of record CAJWBV010000210.1, on the reverse strand, counting down.
GATTTCGTATTTATAATGTCGACTTGTTTGCGCGCCCACTCCGTGTCAACAGCACCCAGAGCGGACAGAATATCAACGACACTGTCGGCATGAAAACACGCATCGATTGCATCGCGTATTTCCGCAAGCGGCGGCGCACCAGCATCGACATGATAGGCCGCAAGTGTTCCATCGATATCACCGCCCGCCGCCAGTTCTTGTTTCAAACTCTCAAGCTGTGCGGCCGGCACATAATGGGTCGCAATGCCCGCATAGCACAAATCCGCCGCGCGCAGGCGGGCACCCGTCAGCACCATATAAGTGCCGACAAAGCCCGGTAGGCGCGGCAAAAAATATGTGCCGCCAACATCCGGTAAAAGACCAATGCCCGTTTCTGGCATGGCAAAAACCGTATTTTCAGTACACACGCGAAATTGTCCATGTACCGACACGCCTACGCCACCGCCCATGGTAATACCGTCAATCAGGGCGATATACGGTTTTGGAAATGTTTTGATGAGATGGTTGAGCGCGTATTCCTCGCGATAAAAGCCGGTTGCCTCGGCGTCACCGGCACGCCCCCAATCATGCAGCGCGCGAATATCACCACCGGCGCAAAAGCCCTTTTCACCCGCCCCTTCAATGACGACATGTTCGACCGCCGGATCGCGCGCCCAATCGTTCAGCACCGGCGTTATATCGCGCACCATTGACAGGGTCAGCGCGTTTAGCGCGTCAGGACGGTTCAGGGTAATGACACCGCTGGCACCGTTTTGGGAAAATTTGACGTCCATCACGAATTCAGCAAATGGCGCGCGATAATAACGCGCATGATTTCATTGGTGCCTTCCAGAATTTGATGCACCCGCAAGTCCCGCACCATGCGCTCAACTTCATAGTCTTGCAGATACCCGTAGCCGCCGTGAATTTGCAGTGCTTCATTGGCGACATTAAAGCCAGTATCCGTGACAAAGCGTTTTGCCATGGCCGAGCGTTTGGTGCGTTCGGGGTCATTGTCATCAAGCGCGCGGGCAGCGTCATAGAGCATGAGACGGGCGGCCTGCAACTCGGTTGCCATATCTGCCAGTTTGAACTGTATCGCCTGAAAATCGCTGATGCGGTTGCCGAATTGCTCGCGCTCGCCTGCATAGGCCAGCGCCTTGTCAAACGCGCGCTGGGCAGTGCCAAGCGAACAGGCGGCAATATTCAGGCGTCCGCCATCCAGCCCCTTCATGGCGAATTTGAAGCCGTCGCCTTCCTCGCCCAGCAGGTTTTCGACCGGCACGCGGCAATCTTCAAAAATAACCTGGGCCGTGGGCTGGCTGTTCCAACCCATTTTGCGCTCATTCGCTCCAAAGCTGAGGCCCGGCGCGTCTTTTTCAATCAAAAAGCAAGACACGCCGCCCGCGCCCGCATCTCCGGTGCGCACCATGGCTACATAAAGATCGGAATAACCCGCGCCGGAAATGAAAGCCTTGCTACCGTTCAAAACATAATGGTCACCATCGCGTTGCGCACGTGAACGCATGGCCGCCGCATCCGAGCCTGAGCCCGGCTCGGTCAGGCAATAGCTTGCCATCATATCCATCCGCATGAGAGGTGGCAGAAATTTCGCGCGCTGATTTTCATTGCCGAAACTGTCGATCATCCAGCTTGCCATATTGTGAATGGTCAGATACGCCGCAGTTGAGGTGCAGCCCGCCGACAGAGC
>CAJWBV010000209.1 GCA_913020275.1 uncultured Rhodobiaceae bacterium | reverse complement strand
GTTTCTGGGGGAAATGTCGATCCAGTCGGACGGCGAGGCATAACTCCCCCGAAGATGGGGCGTTATGCGAGCAAGCAGCACCAAAACAAGTAATACAGCTTTCCGTGATACCGGTGAGAAAGACCGACATTTCATGGAACAGGCTTTGCGCTTGGGCTTGCGCGGGCAGGGGAAAACCGACTCCAATCCGGCGGTTGGGTGCGTTGTCGTCGGTGCCGATGGCGCGGTTGTGGGCGCCGGTTGGACGCAAAGCGGCGGCCGCCCGCATGCCGAAACGGAAGCGCTCGATGAGGCCGGCAGCGCGGCGCGCGGCGGCACAGCCTATGTCACGCTGGAGCCATGTTCGCATACAGGCAAAACAGCCCCTTGCGCCGATGCATTGGTGAAGGCGGAGCTTAAATCCGTTTTCTTTGCGCTTCTCGACCCCGACCCGCGTGTGGCAGGGCGCGGTGCTGAAAAATTGCGCCAAGCCGGCATCGAGGTGCATGAAGGGCTGATGCGCGATGAAGCCTGCAGGGTTAATGCCGGTTTTTTGTCACGCGTCAGTGGTGGGCTACCGCATGTCACGCTTAAACTTGCAGTGAGCAAAAACGGCTTTATGCGTACCCCAGAAGGTGAGCCTCCCTGGATTACGGGGGCATTATCGCGCAATATCGGCCACATGTTGCGCGCCACGCATGATGCGATTGTTACCGGACGCGGCACGCTCGAAACCGACGACCCAAGCCTTGATTGCCGCTTACCCGGATTGGCGGCTTCTTCGCCCCTGCCGGTAGTGATGAGCCGAAGCGGATATTTTCCGGTCGCCTCCAAACTCGCACAGCGCGCGGCAACACACACCGTTGTGCTGGCGTGTGAGGGTGAAGGCGCAGACGCCGATGCCCATGAAGCCGAGCTGTGCACTTTCGACAATTTGAGCCCGCAGGCCGTGTTGGAAAATCTGGCAGCGCGCGGCATTAACCGCGTGTTGCTTGAATGCGGCCCACAATTGGCTGCCGCGTTTTTGGAAGAGGCATGCGTTGACGATATTGCCCTGTTTGAAGCGCCCCACGAAGTCGCCATGAGCGGCGAAAGTGATATATCACGCATGGGGCTGGCCTCGGCCGAGCTAAACCGCTATTTCGATTGCTTGGATCGCAAGGTTTTTGATACCGACCGTTTCAGTCTTTGGCGACGCAAGGCTGAAAAACAGAGGTGGGCAGAGATGGGAGAAGGATAACAAGTGTTTACAGGCATAATCACGGATGTTGGACGCGTGGCGTCGGTTTCGGGAAGTGGCGATACACGCTTTGAGATTGAAACTGTCTATGAGCCCGACAGCATTGATATGGGTGCGTCTATCGCGTGTTCGGGCGTGTGTCTCACCGTTATTGAAAAAGGGACACGAGATGACACACATTGGTTTGCGGTTGAGGCCTCGAAAGAAACGCTGGATGTCACTTCGGCCGGCGATTGGCAGGTCGGACATAGCCTAAATCTGGAACGTGCTCTGAAACTGGGCGATGAGTTGGGCGGGCATATAGTGTCCGGTCATGTTGATGCGTTGGCGGAAATTGTGAACATTCGACCCGAAGGCGACAGCCAGCGTTTCACCTTTCGCGCGCCCAAAGACATTATGCGCTTTGTTGCGCCAAAGGGTTCGATCACGCTTGATGGCACATCGCTTACTGTCAATGAGGTTGAGGGCGACACGTTTGGCGTAAATCTGATTTCGCATACCCAAAGCGTGACAAGCTGGGGCGTGGCGCAGGTGGGCGATCGGGTCAATCTGGAAATTGATGTGCTGGCGCGCTACGTTGCGCGCCTGAAAGATACCGAAGGAGACGCAAATGTCTGAATACAGCCAGTATCTGTCGCCAACCGAAGACATTATTGAAGATGCCCGCAATGGCAAGATGATCGTTCTTGTTGATGCCGAAGATCGCGAAAATGAGGGCGACCTCATCATTCCGTCGCAAATGGCAACGCCGGAAGCGATCAATTTCATGGCTAAATTCGGACGCGGGCTGATTTGCATGGCAATGCCGCAAGACCGCTCGGACCAGCTGGGGCTTGAGCTGATGTCGCAAACCAACCGCTCGCGGCACCAGACCGCTTTCACCGTTTCCATTGAGGCGCGCGAGGGCATCACCACCGGCATCTCCGCGCATGACAGGTCGCACACCATATCCGTGGCGATTGACCCAACCAAGGGTGCCACGGACATCGTGTCGCCGGGCCATGTGTTTCCGTTGGTTGCGCGCGAAGGCGGCGTTTTGATGCGTGCTGGGCATACCGAAGCCGCAGTTGATATTGCCCGCCTCGCGGGGCTTTACCCGTCCGGTGTGATTTGTGAGATCATGAATGATGAAATTCAACACTTTCAAGAACTTGCAGAAGCAATTAGAATGATTGATCCCGATCGTCTAACTGTACGTGAGAAAGATCGTGA
>CAJWBV010000208.1 GCA_913020275.1 uncultured Rhodobiaceae bacterium | reverse complement strand
AACGCAACAGGGCGTCAGAGGCCACGGGTAAACCCTTTTCGTAAGTCACCAGCGCCGAGAGGCGGGCTAAATTCCATACCCCGTCACCCGATCTACTTTCATCTCCCAGAGTGGTTTCAAGCGCGCCGACCTCGGCGAGAAAATTCACTGCCTTCTCAACCTCCGCCAGCGCCAGTATTTTCATGAACTCGGTTTGGCGGCGTTCCCCGGAAAGCGACGCAATTTGTGCGGCGGCGCTTTTTATTGCCTGCACCGTTGCGGCATCGGGCGGGACATCCGGGCTGAGCCGGAAGTAAAACCGCACAAAGCGCAAAATACGCAAATAATCTTCCCTGATGCGTTGCGCCGGATCACCGATAAAGCGCACCCGCCGCGCTGCAATATCTTCAAGGCCGCTGCCGGAGGGATCATAAACCGCGCCGTGGCGGTCAGCATAAACCGCATTGATTGTGAGGTCGCGGCGCATCGCATCTTCCTGCCAGTCGCGCCCGAACACAACTTCGGCATGGCGCCCATCGCCCCTGACGTCGCGACGCAAGGTGGTGATTTCATAATTCTCGCTGCGTGGCTTTTGAGCTTTGCCGACCGGCGCGTTGTGATCTTCGGGCATAACAGCCGTCACCGTGCCATGTGTGAGCCCCGTGGCGATGGCGCGAATCCCGGCTTCTTCCAGACGTTCCAGAACAGCCTCCGGTGTCAGCGTGGTTGCCATATCAACCTCGACATTCGGGTCGGCGGCGCCGGCCAGCGTATCGCGGACACAGCCGCCAACACAGCGCGTTTCCTCACCTTCGGGCGACAAAACCTCAAACAGCCGCTGAACCTGCGGTTTGGCAAGCCATGGCGCGCCCTGCAAGTTCGGCGATTGTAATGGAGAACGGGTCATAAAAGCCGGCTTATTCAAAGCGGCCAGGCACAACCTGACCGTCTTTTAGCGCGGGCGGGATATAGGTTTTTTCGGGAGCATCGCCGGTCGAAAACCGCCAGACCAGAAGGCTGGTTATCACCAAAATCGCGCCGACAAGGGTGGCTTGCGACCAGCTCCGCAAAACCGCCTCGCGCGGGCTGGTGCGGCGCACCCACATGGCCCACAACGCGGTCAGCACGAAGGGCAGGAGAAACAAAAACAGGTTCCACAAAATCACGCGCATCATGTCTGCATCCTCCTGCTGAGATTGCGCAACATGCCAGCGGTCGCGCCCCATATGTTGTAACCTTCATACTCAACCGCATAGTAAGCCTCCATGCGGCCTTCCCATTCAATTTCGTGCCGGTTGTAATTGGCCTCATTGATCATGAGCTCCAGCGGTACCTCGAAAGTTTCGGCAACCTCATTATGGTCAATCTCAAGCTGGAAACCGGGGCGGACAAAGCCGACCACCGGCAAAATTCTGAACCCCGATCCGGTCTCATAGGTGCTCAAAAAACCCGCAACATCGACATATTCGGCGGCCAGCCCGATCTCTTCTTGCGCCTCGCGCAAGGCGGCGGACACCGGGCCACCATCTTCGGCCTCAACCTTGCCGCCGGGAAACGCCACCTGCCCTGAATGTTGTGCGAGATGGTCGGCACGCCGCGTCAGCAGAATTTTCGGCTCATTTTCATAATCAACCACCGGCACCAGCACGGCGGCGAGTTTGAGCGCGCGATTGCCATTGAGCCTTGGTCTTCCGACAAGACCACCGTCAAGACGCCCGTCTCCGATCTGGCCCGGCGCATTGTAAAGCGTGTTGTGGTCGGGCAGGTCGGCAAGAATGGCTTCACGAATGCGCGTTTTGTAATCCGTGCTCACGCATCATCCTCCAGCCAGGCTTCAACATCTGCGGCGGGCGCAATCGGGAAAAAAACATTTTCGCTCCACACCCCGAACTGGTCGTCGACCGTTTCGCCCAAAGCCACAAGATCGTAAAACACTGCGCGGCTGATAAGCGCTTCAAGGCGCGCGCGAATGTGAATATAAGGCGACGGGGTTTTGTCCTTGGGGTCCAGTTCAATGCGCAACGCGTGTTCGGCCCCGGCAGTGGCGAAGTCATGCACATTGGTTTCAAACCTCAACACTTGGTCGCGCCCACTGCCCGTTACTTGCATCAGCGTGGCAACAAAGGGGGCGTCTTCCACCCCCACGCGAATTTTTTCGACCGGCGTCACCAAATAATGTTCGCCATCATCATCATGACGCAAAATCGTGGAAAACAACCGCACCAACCGCTTTCTGCCAATCGGCGAACCGGCGTAATACCACTGGCCGTCGCGCGCAATGTGCAGGCCGATATCTCCGCAATAATCCGGTTCCCACAGATGCACCGGCGGCAGACCGTCAGAGCCGCCATCGGCTTTTTGGGCTTGTGCAATCACATTTTGCAATGCGTTTTGTGTCGGTGCGTCGTCGTTCATGCCAGAAATCCTTGTGACAGAAATTAGCACAATTCCGGAGCGGGGCGAAGCG
>CAJWBV010000207.1 GCA_913020275.1 uncultured Rhodobiaceae bacterium | reverse complement strand
ACGGGGAAAATTGCCTAATAAATATGCAGGCGTATTTCATTGTGATTAAAATTTTGGCAAACAAGCGGATATGCTTAAGCAGCAAAAAATAAAAGCAATTAAATCACAGTTTTAGGGCCCTTTAGGTGGCGGCATAATTCTTGCTGGTAAAGCCTATTATTGAGGGAGAACTTAGATGGAAAATAATCTTGTAGGCGGCGACGTCTTCTTTTTGCTCATGGGCGCGATTCTGGTGTTTGCCATGCATGCCGGCTTCGCTTTTCTGGAAGTGGGCACGGTGCGTGAAAAAAATCAGGTCAATGCCATGGTCAAAATCATTTCCGATTTCGCCATGTCGACCATTGCCTATTTCTTCATTGGTTATTCGGTCGCCTATGGCGTCGATTTTCTGGCCGGAGCGTCGGTCATTAGCGGTGGCGGCGAAACCGAGACATTCGGGCCGCAGGGTTTGACGCTGATCAAATTCTTCTTTCTGCTGACCTTTGCCGCCGCCATTCCGGCCATTATTTCCGGCGGCATTGCCGAGCGCGCACGCTTTGTGCCGCAATTGCTTGCTTCCGGTGCCATTGTTGCGGTGGTCTATCCGTTTTTTGAAGGCATGATCTGGAACGGCAATTTTGGTTTTCAGGCATGGCTCGAAGAAAGTTTCGGCGCCGGCTTTCACGACTTTGCAGGTTCCGTCGTGGTGCACGGCGTAGGGGGTTGGCTGGCCTTGGCCGCGGTCATTATGCTGGGCGCCCGCACCGGACGCTATGGCGATCGCGGAACGGCGTTCCCGCCTTCTTCGATCCCGTGGTTGGCGTTGGGCAGTTGGCTTTTGTGCATTGGCTGGTTCGGCTTCAACGTGGTTAGCGCGCAATCGCTGGAAGGCATTTCCGGTCTGGTCGCGGTTAATTCCCTGATGGCCATGGTCGGCGGCATTCTCGCTGCGCTGATTGTCGGGCGCGCCGATCCGGGTTTTGTTCATAATGGTGCCTTGGCCGGTCTTGTGGCCGTGTGTGCGGGCTCTGATGTCATGCACCCGATCGGTTCTTTGATCACCGGCGGTGTTGCGGGCGTTTTGTTCGTCTATTTCTTTGTGCTGTGCCAGGAACGGCTGAAGATTGACGATGTGCTGGGCGTATGGCCGCTACACGGGCTGGCCGGCGCATGGGGCGGTCTGGCTGCCGGTATTTTCGGTACGCAAGCTCTTGGTGGCCTTGGCGGGGTAAGTTTTGCTTCCCAACTGGTCGGCACGCTGGCCGGTTGCGGTTTTGCGCTCGTCAGCGGGTTTATCGTCTATGGCGGCCTGAAAGCCTTTATGGGCATTCGCATGAGTGAGGAAGAAGAGCAGGCCGGTGCCGACCTCTCCATCCATAAAATTGCGGCACGTCCGGAGGCGGGTATTTCCCGGTAGCTCCGACCGCACCATAATCGGCCTGCACGAGCGGCACTTCAAAAGCCGCTTTGACCGCCATGCGATAGACGCGGTAATGTAGGTCAGGCTGATTCGCGGAAAGCCCGTGAAGCATAGTGCTTCGCGGGCTTTTTTGGAGGTACCCATGCAAAATCGCCTTGGATCGGGCAGGTTTGGTCCGGATCGCTTCGGCGCTTTGCCGCCCTCACCTTTTGCCCAATTGCGCGCCTTGCTGGACGATGTGACCCCAAGCCACGAACCGCTGTCGCTGGCAATCGGGGAACCGCGCCATGCGCCCCCATCGGCCGTGCTGGAGGTCTTGTCCGCCGCCCGCGACAGCTATGCCAAATATCCACCCATTGGCGGCACCCCCGAATGGCGACAGGCCGTTGTCGGCTGGTTGTCGCGTCGTTTCGATCTGTCAGATGCTCTGTTTGAGGAAACGACGCAGATTTTGCCTGTCAATGGCACGCGCGAGGGATTGTTCATGGCCGCGCAAATCGCGCCGCAAAAGGCCGATGGTGTCGTGCTGATACCGAACCCGTTTTATCAGGTCTACGCGGCGGCGGCGCTTGCCGCCGGTGCCAACCCGGTATATTTGCCCGCCACGCCGGCGACCGGCCACCTGCCCGATCTGGACGCGCTGGATGATTCTTTATTGGCACGCACGCAGGCTTTTTATTTTTGCTCGCCCGCCAACCCGCAAGGTGCGGTCGCCGATGCAAGCTATCTGGCGCGACTGTTGGAATTGGCGCGCGCGCATAATTTTCTGCTGGTGGTTGATGAATGCTATTCGGAAATTTACGACCACGCGCCGCCGCCATCTGCGCTCCAGCTTATGCAGGCCGCAGGCGATAATGACATGCCGCTTGTCGTATTCCATTCGCTGTCGAAACGCTCGAACCTGCCGGGGCTCCGGTCGGGGTTTTGTGCCGGTGGTCGCAGTGTGATGCGCGCGCTTGCGGCTTTGCGTGCCATTGCCGGCCCGCAATCGCCACTGGCGGTGCAGGAAGCGGCGGCGCTGGCTTGGTCGGATGACACCCATGTGCAGGAGAA
>CAJWBV010000206.1 GCA_913020275.1 uncultured Rhodobiaceae bacterium | reverse complement strand
CGGGGCGCGCGGAAAACGGAAAAACATGCAGCCAGGCAATATCGCAATCTGCGACCAGTGCCAGCGAGTTTTCGAACATGGGGTCCGTTTCGGTGGGAAAGCCCGCAATGATGTCGGCGCCGAAGGCAATTTCCGGGCGTTGCGCTTTCAGTTTTTCACAAAAATCGATCGCCTGCTCGCGCGTATGGCGGCGCTTCATGCGTTTCAAAATCATGTTGTCACCGGCCTGCAAAGACAAATGAAGATGCGGCATCAGACGCTCCTCATGGACAACCATGTCAAGCAGGGTCGGGTCTATTTCGACAGCATCGATTGATGAGAGCCGCAGACGCGGCAGTTCAGGAACCTGATCCAAAATGGCGCGCACCAGCCCGCCCAGGCCAACCTCGCCAATATCGGGGCCATAGCTGGTAACATCCACGCCCGTTAGCACAATTTCGCCATGCCCGCGTGCCACCAAATCGCGGCATTGGGCCACCACTTCGGCTATCGGCAACGAGCGCGCATTGCCGCGCCCGAAAGGAATGATGCAAAAAGTACAACGATGGTCGCATCCGGTTTGAACCTGCACAAAGGCGCGCGCGCGCGAGGGTTGCGGCGTGACAGGCAGGGGGGTTGCGCGCGTGCGGGCCATAATGTCGCCTACGGCTACCGGAGTGCCCGCAGCATAAGCCGCGGGGTCGAGCTTTTCTTCATTGCCAAGCACGCGGTCAACTTCCGGCATGGCGGCGAAACTTGGTCCATCGGTCTGTGCGGCACAACCGGTCACGATAATCTCGTGGTCGGGGTCTGTGCGCTTTGCTCGCCGCGCTGCTTGGCGCGCTTGCCGCAGGGCTTCGCCCGTTACAGCGCAACCGTTGATGATGATGGTTTTCTCTAGCCCTGCGGTTTTGGCTGCGGCTTGAGCCACATCGCCTTCGAGCGCGTTCAGGCGGCAGCCGAAATTTTCAACCTTGACGCTCATAACGCCACCCCAGCTTCAAACGCGCCATCAAACTCAAATTCTACCGGCCCCTGCTGGGTCAGGCTTGTGCCATCATAGTTCACAAAAATCTCCGCCGAAGTGCCGTTATCAATGCCGGATTGATAGCGCGATTTATCCTTGGCTTGCACGCGCGAGCAAGGCGGTTGGATTCGGAATTCATTATTGTGATTGTCGATTTTGCCGAGGTGAAAGGCCGCCACAGCCGTGGCGCATGCGCCGGTGCCGCAGGCTTGGGTAAGACCGGCGCCGCGCTCCCATGTGTCCAGCTCAATAATGTTGTCTCCTGTGCAGGCGGCAAAATTTATATTCGCGCCGTGCTGTAGCAGGCGGTTTTTTTCAAGCTCGAAACCATATTGGGCGGCAAGACCTGCCGTGCCGCCATCAACGAAAATCACCGCATGCGGGTTGCCCACATTAACCATAAAAGCGGGTGGCAGATCGCTGTGAAGCGTGATGCATGAAGTGTCGGGCATCGCTTCGGCCAGTGGAATGTCTTGCCAGTGCCGGCGCGGCATCGGCATTATAATTGCGGGGAATATGTTTGTTTCACTTTGTGTCGTGGTTCGGGCGTGCAATGTGCCGCCCAATGTTTCGATGATTGGCGCAGATGTGCCGGATCTCGCAAGATAGGCGGCCACGGCGCGCGCGCCATTGCCACAGGCCTCAACCTCGCTGCCATCGGCGTTGAAAATTTGCATGAACACATCGCCCGTATTGCGGGGCGGGTGTAAAATAAGAAGCTGGTCGCATCCGTTTGTTACCGCATTGTTGCGCGCGGCCAGCGCACATACCTGTGCGGCACCCAGGCTCGCGGCCTCGCGGCGGGCGTCAATCACCACAAAATCATTGCCGAGGCCGTTCATTTTGGTGAAAGCGATGGAGCGTGTCTGGCTCATGGATGCTTATATAATCCTTCCCGCCTGCGAACACCAGCACCAGCCATGTGCCGGTTTTCCGCGCTTGGGCCGGCTTGACTTTACCAGACCCCGCGCTTATCTTGCGCCCACTTCATCAACGAAGCCACAATTAGTTCTGGTCTTGGCCGCTACAGGCAAGATCGCCACCCGTCAGCAAGGATTTGCCCGCGGGTGCAAAACTGCTTTCGGGCATGTCGGGATCCGACCTCCCCCTCGGAAAGCCATTGGAGAGACCGCGCAATGTTTGAAGCATTGACGGAAAATTTGGGCTCTGTGTTCGACCGCTTGCGCGGCCGCGGCGCGCTGTCCGAGCGCGATGTCGAAACCGCGCTGGGCGATATTCGAAAAGCCCTGCTGGAAGCCGATGTTGCGCTGCCTGTTGTGGGCGCTTTTATCGACCGTGTGCGCCCGCGCGCGATTGGCGCTGAAGTTTTGAAGTCCGTGACACCGGGTCAGCAGGTCGTCAAAATCGTCAATGACGAACTGGTCGACATGTTGGGCGCCGCCGAACCTTTGGCGCTGGATGCGGTGCCGCCGGTCGGCATCATGATGGTCGGCCTGCAGG
>CAJWBV010000205.1 GCA_913020275.1 uncultured Rhodobiaceae bacterium | reverse complement strand
TGACGGCTATGACAGGCGCAAGCAGATAGAAGAGAGGTTCGGCAGTGATGGCGCCCGCAAGCTGGCGGACAATATTCTCGCCGCGGCGGACGGCACGGGAATTAATTTTGCCTTCGATAAGATTGAACGCACACCAAACACGCTGAACGCGCATCGCCTCATTCGCTGGGCGGCCAGCACGGGCCGTCAGCATCAGGTAGCGGAAGCGCTTTTCTGCCGTTATTTCGAGCGCGGCGAAGATGTCGGGCAAAATCAAGTGTTGCTAGATATTGCCGTCGAAAACGAGATGGATGCCGATCTGGTCGCGCGGCTGTTGGACAGCGACGCCGATGTTCAAGAGACCCGAAATGATGACGCCGCCGCCCGCGACCTTGGCGTGGCGGGGGTTCCGGCGTTCCTGGCCGGCGGCAAATTTCTGCTGATGGGCGCTCAAGACAGTGACCGGCTGACATATTTTTTCAAGAAGGCGAACGAAAAACTGGCCGAGCAGGCAACCTAAGAGGCGGGCTAACCGGCCTGGGCGATATCCGCCAGCTTACTTGACACTTGCCGAACATGGGCGAGGCGCGCTTCGGCATCTTCACTTTTCATGCGAAACACAAGGCTCTGGTCGGGGCGTAATTTCACCTGATCCTGATTTTGCGCGACATAATTAAGCAGGCCGTCGACATTTTTAAATGTACGGTCTTTGAAAAATACCGCTGCCCCTTTCGGCCCGGCATCTATTTTTTCCACACCCGCGCGAAGGCAATCGCCCTTGATGACAAGAATATCGAGCAGGTGCTTGACCTCCGGCGGTAATGCCCCGAAGCGGTCTACAAGTTCTACGGCAAAAGCATCTATCGCGGTGCGGTCTTCCAGATCGGCCAGCCGTCGGTATAGCCCCATGCGCAAATCAAGCGCGGGCACGTAAGTTTCCGGAATCATAACGGAGATGCCGGCATTGATTTGTGGCGACCAACTGCGGTCGGTCTCGATGCCCTGCTGATTGGCGACCGCTTCTTCCAGCATGGTTTGGTAAAGTTCAAACCCAACTTCCTTAATGTGGCCGGATTGTTCTTCACCGACCAGATTGCCGGCGCCGCGCAAATCAAGGTCATAGCTGGCGAGATTAAATCCGGCACCGAGGCTGTCGAGCGACTGCATTACTTTCAGTCGTTTCTCCGCTGATTCCGTTAAACCATTGGTTTCATTATAGGTTAAATAGGCATAGGCACGGGTTTTTGAGCGCCCGACACGGCCACGCATCTGGTAAAGCTGTGCCAGCCCGAACCTGTCGGCGCGGTGAATGATGATCGTATTGACCGAGGGTATGTCGAGACCGCTTTCGATAATCGATGTTGAAACCAGAATGTCGTAAGTCCCCTGATAAAAGGCGGTCATGCAGTCCTCAAGATCGCCGCCCGACATCTGGCCATGCGCCGTAATGAACCTTACTTCGGGCACATCCTCTGACAAAAAATCCGTAATCTCGGTAATGTCGGAAATGCGCGGTACAATGATGAAGCTCTGTCCGGCGCGATACTTCTCGCGCAGGAGCGCTTCACGCAAACTAACCGCGTCAAACGGGCTGACATAAGTGCGCACTGCCAGCCGGTCGACGGGTGGCGTTGCAATAATCGACAGGTCGCGCACGCCCGCCATCGCCATTTGCAATGTGCGCGGAATGGGGGTCGCGGTCAGCGTCAGTACATGCACTTCGTTGCGCAGGTTTTTAAGCCGCTCTTTATGGGCGACGCCAAAATGTTGTTCTTCATCAACAACGACCAGCCCAAGGCGTTTGAAGCTTATGTTTTTCGACAATAAGGCGTGTGTACCGATGATGATATCGACCTCGCCGTCGGCGAGGCCTGCGCGCGTTTGTGCCGCATCTTTGGCCGATACCAGACGCGACAGCTCGCGCACAACCACCGGCAAATCCTTGAAGCGCGCAGTAAAAGTTTGCATGTGCTGGCGCGCCAAAAGCGTGGTCGGTGCGATAATCGCCACCTGCCTGCCGGAAATTGAGGCAATAAACGCCGCACGCAGGGCAACCTCCGTTTTGCCGAAACCGACATCGCCACAAACCAGCCGGTCCATCGGCCTGCCGCTTGCCAAATCATCCACCACAGCTTCAATGGCCGAAAGTTGATCTTCGGTTTCCTCAAAGGCGAAGCGGGCGCAAAATTCTTCGTAAAGATTGTCGCCGACAAACAGTTTTTCGCCTTCGCGCATGGCGCGCGCCGCGGCCGTCTTGATTAGCTCTTCGGCGATAATATCCAGTTTCTCCTTGAGTTTTGCCTTGCGCATTTGCCATGCGCCGCCGCCGATTTTGTCAAGCGACACGCTCATATCATCGCCGCCGAAACGACTGAGCAGTTCAATATTTTCTACCGGCAAAAACAGCCGCGCATCCGCGTGATAGACGAGTTTCAGGCAATCATGTGGCGCGCCGTCGACGTCGATGGTCTGCAGGCCTTCAAATCGGCCAAT
>CAJWBV010000204.1 GCA_913020275.1 uncultured Rhodobiaceae bacterium | reverse complement strand
TCTTTAATCTCGCTATATTTTCGGCGCGGGTCAAATATGTCAAGAAGCTGAGAGGTTTAAACCTTCTTCATCACCAATGTGCCATTGGTGCCGCCAAAGCCGAAGGAGTTGGACATGGCGCAGGTAATGCCGGCGTTGTCTTTGCGTTCGCGGATGATGGGCATGTCTGCAAAATCGGGGTCGAGCGAGTCGATATGTGCAGACGCCGCAATGAAATCGCCCTGCATCATCAGCAATGTGTAAATGGCCTCTTGCGCGCCGGCCGCGCCCAGCGAGTGGCCGGTGAGCGATTTGGTGGCTGCAATGGGCGGACAGTCCTTGCCGTCGGGCCCGAAAACCTCGCGCAGCGCCTCAATCTCCTTAATGTCGCCAATGGGCGTGGAGGTGGCGTGCGGGTTGATGTAATCGACCGGGCAATCAAGGTCTTTCATCGCCATTTGCATGCAGCGCACCGCGCCTTCGCCCGATGGCTGCACCATGTCATGCCCGTCTGATGTGGCGCCATAGCCGACAATTTCGGCATAGATTTTCGCGCCGCGTTTTTTCGCGCGCTCCATTTCTTCAAGCACCAGCACACCGGCGCCGCCGGCGATAACAAAGCCGTCGCGGTTTGCGTCATAGGCGCGGCTGGCAATTTCCGGCGTGTCATTATAGCCCGACGACATGGCTCCCATCGCGTCGAACAAAACCGACAGCGCCCAGTCCAGCTCTTCGCCGCCGCCGGCGAACACAATGTCCTGTTTGCCCCATTGGATCATTTCCGCGCCATTGCCGATGCAATGGGTCGAGGTGGCACAGGCCGAGGAGATTGAGTAATTCACGCCCTTAATGGCAAAGGGGGTGGCAAGCGTCGCCGAATTTGTCGACGACATGCACTTCGGCACCGCAAACGGGCCTACGCGTTTGGGGCTTGAATTGCGCGTGGTGTCGGCGGCCGTTATCAGCGCATGCGTGCTGGGCCCGCCCGAGCCCATGATAATGCCGGTCATCGGGTGCGACACCTCATCCGGCGAAAGGCCGGAATCGGCAATGGCCTGTTCCATGGCAACATAATTCCATGCCGCGCCTGCGCCCATGAAGCGGCGCACGCGCTTGTCGACCGCCGTTTCGATATCGAGTGTTGGCCGGCCCGCGACCTGGCTGCGGAAGCCTTTTTCAATCTGGTCGGCCTCGGCGCGGATGCCGGAGCGACCTTCGGCCAGGCTGGCGGCAACTTCCTGCGCATTATTGCCAATGCTGGACACAATTCCCATTCCGGTAATGGCGACACGTCTCATTGTTTTTTTCTCCACTCCGTTCTGCGGGTTACATTTGCTCCGGCAGGAACAAGCCGACCCGCAGGTCTTCGGCACTGTAAATTTGTTCACCATCCGCCAGCAGGCGCGCATTGGCAATGCCCATGGTCAGCCTGCCCGTCATCACGCGGCGTATGTCGAGCTGGTATTCTACCAGGCTCACATCCTGCAACACTTGTCCGGTAAATTTCACTGCGCCTGCGCCCAGTGCGCGCCCGCGCCCCGGATTGCCCAGCCAGCCCAGATAAAACCCGACAAGCTGCCACATGGCATCCAGCCCCAAACAGCCCGGCATTACCGGATCGGTGCGGAAATGACAGTCGAAAAACCACAATTCCGGCTTGATGTCCAATTCGGCGCGAATCTCACCCTTGTCGTGCGCACCTCCGCTGTCGCTTATATGGGTGATGCGGTCAAACATCAGCATGGGCGGGGCCGGCAGGCGGGCATTGCCTGGGCCGAACAGGTTGCCATTGGCGCAAGCTATCAAGTCGTCATAAGTGTAATTGCTTTGACGGGTCATAAATTCTCCCATTTGAGGGCGAACCTAACATGGCCGCCCGAACAGAGGAAGGGCTATTGCATCTTGACAGATTTGTAACGACCGACTATTGCTTAGAATGATTACAAAAAGCAGTGATGCGGTAACATGAAATTTGATGCGTTAACTCCCGAACAAATTGACCGGCTGAGCGGCAAATTGCGTGCCGCGGGTTTGCGGTCAACCCGCCCGCGTCTGGCATTGGCGCATTTGCTTTTTGGTGCCGGAAACCGCCATGTTACGGCGGAAACCCTGCATGAAGAAGCGCGAAACGCTGGGCTTAGCGTGTCGCAGGCGACAATTTACAACACGCTCAACCAGTTTTTGAGCGCCGGTCTGCTGAGCGAGGTTATTGTCGACCACGCGCGCAGTTATTTCGACACCAATGTTACCGAGCATCATCATTTCTTTATCGAAGATGAAGCCCGCCTGATCGATATTCCGCTCGACGAGGTGGTCCTCAGCACTCTGCCTGACGCACCGAGTGGTTATGATCCGACCGGTGTTGATGTGGTGATCCGGCTCGACCGTCGCTGAGTGCCATGGCCACTGCGCTTTTTGCCGGTTTAGCTTCATAATTTATCTGCTCTAAACTTATCCACTTTAGAATCATTCTAATTTACTTGACACATGCGGCGAAGCGG
>CAJWBV010000203.1 GCA_913020275.1 uncultured Rhodobiaceae bacterium | reverse complement strand
ATGCTCGGTAATGCTCCATAAGAACTCATGGGGTGCTGGACTCGTGATGAGATGTGTGGGCTTGCGAAACAGGCACGACTGCCCCGTCTAGGTGGGACGCAAACCCGAACCCCGTTGTGCGGTTTCAGGTATCGACTGTGCTCAGCCAGAGGCGTAGACCAAGCCCAGTTGAGCGCAGGACCAATGACCAACGAACTGAAAATCACTCGCCAGCGCGCCAAGAAGATCATTCGCCTGCGCGCCAAGAAGGTCATCAGCCTGAAAGCGGCTCGCAAACTCTTGGCCCGTCGTCAGCTTGCTGGCGCTTAAAACGCTTTGGCCCAAGCGCGGAACACTGAAAGTGCAATTGAGTTGGCGGGCTTTCGGGCCCGCCTTTTTTGTGGAGGCCTTTTCCGGCTAAATTGAGTTCGACACGGGCTTGCGTCGCCAGCCAGCCATGATAGTCTCAAGCCATCTGGGGAGAGGGAATACATGCAATTGCCGGAATTACCCGACGGCCTGACGATTGAGCGTACAGGCGCCCGAGCCACGGTCACCTTGGCGCGCGCAGACCGACACAATGCATTGTCAGCTGAAATTATGCGGGGTTTGCGCGATGTGGCCCTGTGGCTGAAAACCGACATTGAAACACATGTCGTGGTGTTGACCGGCGCGCCGGTATTCAGCGCCGGCGCGGATTTGAAAGACCCCGACATGCGCACTGACCATCTCGACAAATTGAGCCAGCGGCAGGCCCTGTTGCTGGGCCCCGACATGTGCGCGGCATGGGAGGCGCTGGAGCAGGTAACGATTGCCGCCATTGAAGGCTATTGTCTGGGTGGCGGGCTGGCACTGGCAGTGGCTTGCGATTGGCGCGTGTGTGCCGACAACGCGGCTTTGCGCCTGCCAGAGGTGCCGCTTGGCATCAATATGAGCTGGCAGGCCAATCCGCGCATCACCGCACTGGTGGGCCCGGCGCGGGCCAAGGAAATTATCATATTGGGCGAGGATGTAACCGCCGCTACGGCGTTTGACTGGGGGCTGGTTGACCGGCTGGCCGCGCCCGGCACCAGCTTGCAGGTGGCCGGAGAACTTGCCGCGAAAGTGGCCGACTTGCCGCCCCTGCCGGTGCGCATGACAAAGCAGGCGATTAACGCGCATGCCCACGCCCTCAATTATGCGGCGTCCTTCATGGATCGCGAGCAATATGCCCTGCTCGCCGGATCGGAAGAAAACAAGGCCGCCATTCGCAAATTTTTCGATCGGTCGAAATAATATAATCTGAAAAGGAGACAGAGATATGCGGGTAGCCGGAAAAATGGCTTTTGTAACCGGAGGGGCTTCCGGGCTGGGCCGTGCCTCCTCGCTCATGCTGGCTAAAGAGGGCGCCAAGGTCGCGGTTTCGGATGTCAATGCCGAGGGCGCCAAGGTCGTCGCCGATGAGATTAATGCGCTTTATCCCGGGCAGGGTTACGCCTATCGGCTGGATGTTACAAACGAGGCGCAATGGCAAGAGGCTTTGGGCGCCGCGCATGAAGATATGGGCGGGTTGAATATTCTGCTCAACAATGCCGGCATTGGCGGCGGCTCCACGATTGAGGATACCGATTTCGAAACCTGGAAGCGCGTGCACGAGGTTGACACTGACAGCGTATTTCTGGGCTGCAAATACGCCATTCCTCTGATGCGCGACCATGCACCGGGCTCTATCATCAACATTTCTTCGATTGCGGGCCTGATTGCCGGACACAATATGGCGGCCTATAACTCGGCCAAGGCCGGTGTCTGGCTATTGTCAAAATCCGTGGCGCTGCACTGCGCCAATCGCGGCTATCAAATCCGTTCCAATTCGATCCACCCGACCTTCATCGACACACCAATTCTCGACCCGATGGCCGAACATATCGGTCGCGATGAGTTGCGCGAAAAATTGGCGCGACAGGTGCCGTTGAAAACAATCGGTGATCCGGATGATGTTGCCTATGCGGTTTTGTTTCTGGCGAGCGATGAGTCAAAATTCATCACCGGCTCCGAAATTAAAATCGATGGCGGCATCTCGGCAATGTGAGGCACTTATGCTGACGCCCGCTGATGATTATCCGCTTCATCAGACACCGGAGCCAGTGGCCCTGGCTTCCGGCGAGCGGAATTTTTACGACCGGTTCTTTTTCAACGGATACGCCGCCGACGGGTCGGTGTTTTTTGCCGCGGCGCTGGGTGTCTATCCTCAACTGAATATTATGGATGCGAGTTTCTGTCTGACCGTTGATGGTAGGCAACATAATGCGCGCGCATCCAAACACATGCTGGGCGATCGACTGGATTTGGTAGTTGGGCCGATATGCATCGAGATTATCGAGCCGCTCTTCCGCGTGCGCGTGAGCATTGATGATCCGGAAAATGGAATGACCGCCAGTCTCGAAGCCACGGCACGTCATCCGGCCTTAGAAGAGCCGCGCTTCACGCGCCATAACGGATCGCGCTTGTTTATGGATTACACACGGGCAA
>CAJWBV010000202.1 GCA_913020275.1 uncultured Rhodobiaceae bacterium | reverse complement strand
TGTTGCAGGTTTCGTGCAAGTCGAGCACACCTGCGGGGGACGGCGGGGCGGGGGCGGAAGCAGGGGGGGCAGGGGCAGGCGGGGCGTCGGGCAGGGCCGGGGCAGGGAGCAGCGCCGATGTGCAGAAGGCCTTAGCGAGACTGGGGATAGACATGAGTGCAAAGGACGTGGCAGCGCGCGGGCTGTCGGCAAAGGAATTATCCAAGTTGGGCTTTTTCAAAGGTGCGGGTGCCGCGCCTGTAACGGTGGGCGCCCCTGTAATATCGGGCGCGCGAAGCGCACTGTCCGAGGACGCGCCAGTGCCCTGATTTTCAGCAAAGGCTGCAATCTCTTCCGCCGCGGCAAGCTGGCGTGCGCGCTCTTCGGCCAGACGGGGCTCGACAACGCAAAACTGCCAGCCCAGCAAAACACCGAGGCTTAAAACAACGGCCATCAGAAAATTACTGTTATTGTCCTGCACAGCTTACTCCTCTTTGCTTCCGGCCTTTTCGCTCTCGCCCTTTTTGGGCTCGGCCTTGTGAACCTTTTTCAGCGCCGAGCGCAAATCGGTTCGCAAGCCCTCCCATGTCCGGTGCTTTGTGGCGGCGCGCCCGATCAGTACATAATCATAACCAGGCTGCCCATGGGCAGATAAAATTTCATGTGCCAATGCCCGCAGGCGACGGCGGGTGCGGTTGCGTATCACGGCATTGCCGATTTTTTTGGTTGCTGTCAGGCCAAATCTTATGGCGGTGGCATTAATCCTCGTATCAGGCTTGCGAGATATCGCCTGCAAAACCAATCCCTGCCGCACCTGCTTGTTGCCTTTAGCAACAGCCAGAAATTCCCGCCTGTTTCGCAGCGTATGAAGCGCTGGCCGGTCGGATTTCATAAGCCTGATTTAAGCTGAGAGGCGCTTGCGCCCGCGCGCGCGCCGGCGCGCCAAAACGAGACGACCACCCTTGGTTGTCATGCGTGAGCGAAATCCGTGGCGGCGTTTGCGCACCAGATTGCTCGGCTGGAAAGTTCTTTTCACGTCATCTACTCCTAAAGGGTGTGGTTTCGCGCGACGAGGGGAGGATTTAGCGAAATTAACCCGCAAAGTCAATGCGAAAGACGCATATATTCTTGTATTCGGGTTGAGTTTGAGGCATGACACAGGAATGACGCAATCAATCGAAAATGAATCGACGAAAACGTCGAAAAGAATTTTTGTGATGGGGCTTTTTCTGGGCGGTCTGGCAGCCTTCGTCTATTTCGACCTCGGCGCCTATCTGAGCTATGCGGCTTTGGCCGAAAACGAAGAGTTTTTGCGTAACACCGTGGCCGCCCACAATCTGCCTGCAGCGGCAGCCTATGTTGCCATTTACATTCTTGTCGTTGCGCTGTCTTTGCCCGGGGCCATCTGGCTCACCTTGAGCGGTGGCCTGCTTTTTGGGGTCTGGCTGGGCGGCACGCTGGCCGTTTTGGGCGCGGGCACCGGCGCGGCGGTGATGTTTTTAATGGCAAAATACGTCATTGGCGACACGCTGAGGTCGCGCTTTGGCAGCCGCCTCACACGTTTCGAGGCCGCCTTTAATCGCGACGCCTGGTCTTATTTGCTGGTGTTGCGGCTGCTGCCGATTTTTCCGTTTTTTCTGATTAATCTGGGTGCGGCGCTGATCGGTGTGCGGTTTTCTGTGTTTGCGCTGACAACCTATGTCGGCATCATTCCGGGCGCACTTGTTTATGCCAGCATTGGCAATGGTATTTCGGTATTGTTGCGCCAGGGCGCCCAACCCGATCTGTCGCTGATCGGGCGACCGGAAATCTTCGGGCCGCTGGTCGGTTTTGCCGTTCTCGCGCTTGCGCCGGTGGTCTGGCGACGGTATCAGCGTTCAGGAGCGCATTAAGTTTTATGGTTCAATTTTTAAAAACCGACATATGTGTAGTGGGTGCCGGGTCAGGGGGCTTGTCGGTCGCAGCCGGTGCGGTGCAAATGGGTGCCGATGTAGTGCTTGTCGAGGGCGGCAAAATGGGCGGGGATTGCCTGAATTATGGTTGCGTTCCGTCAAAAGCGTTGCTGGCGGCGGCCCATGCTGCGCATGTACACACACGCGCACGCAGGCTTGGCCTGTCGGCGCGCGCGCCGCAGGTAAATTTCGAACAGGTCATGGATCACGTTCACGACGTCATTGCCGGCATTGCGCCGGTCGACAGCGTTGAACGGTTTTCCAAACTGGGCGTGAAGGTGATCGAAAATTTCGGGCGCTTCATTTCGCCGAAAGTCATGGCAGCCGGAAAATATCATATTGCCGCCAAGCGTTTTGTCATCGCCACCGGCTCAAGCGCCCATGTGCCGGAGATTGAGGGCCTGGCGGATGCGCCGTTTTTGACAAACGAAACGATTTTCGATCTGCGCGACGCGCCCGAACATCTTGCGGTCATTGGCGGCGGCCCGATCGCTATGGAAATGGCGCAGGCGCACCGGCGTTTGGGTGCCAATGTCACAGTGATTGAAGCCGCCAACGCGCTTGGGC
>CAJWBV010000201.1 GCA_913020275.1 uncultured Rhodobiaceae bacterium | reverse complement strand
CGATGCACGAAAAAACCTCCGTACCGGCCCTAATTGAGGAAATCTACACATTTTTGAAGCAGGCCGATGCGCGCGAATTGCGGCATTTGTTCGTCGATTTGGACGAAGCGCGCGCCAATGGCGGCGATGTTGATGCAGCGCTGGCGGCGATCGATAATTTCGAAACTCATGTTGTGCCGATTATTGCCGATATTGATGCCGGTTTCGGTAATGAAGAAGCGACATATTTGTTGGCGAAGAAAATGATCGAAGCCGGTGCATGTTGCATTCAGATCGAAAATCAGGTGTCGGACGCCAAACAGTGCGGCCACCAGGACGGCAAAGTGACCGTGCCGCATGAAGACTTCCTGTCCAAGATCAATGCTGTGCGCTATGCGTTTCTTGAGCTGGGCGTTGAAAATGGTGTGATTGTTGCGCGTACGGATTCACTCGGCGCCGGTCTGACCCAGAAAATTCCGGTATCGCAAGCCCCGGGCGACCTTGCCGACCAATATAACAGCTTCTTGAAAACTGAAACTGTCTCTGACGCCGGGCAAGTGGGCCACGGCGAAACAACACTGGTGCGCGACGGCGAAATCGTTAAGCCCGTGCGCCTGCCGAACGGCCTGTATGCTTTTAAAGAAGGTTCCGGCGAGGACCGCGTTGTTCTCGACTGCATTACATCTTTGCAGAACGGCGCCGACCTGTTGTGGATCGAAACCGAGAAGCCCAATGTCGCGCAAATCGCCGGCATGGTTAATCGCGTGCGCCAGGTTATCCCTGATGCCAAGCTGGTCTACAATAATTCGCCCAGCTTTAACTGGACGCTGGCCTTCCGCGAGCAGGTTTATGCCGAATGGCAATCTGCAGGCAAAGACGTGTCGGCCTATCCCGACCCGGCCAGCACACCGCGCGGGCTGATGGATGTGAAATTCGACGACAGCGAACTGGCCGCCGAAGCCGACAAGCTGGTGCAGTCATTCCAGGCTGATGCCGCGCGCGAAGCCGGTATTTTCCACCATCTCATCACCCTGCCGACCTATCACGAAACGGCGCTGGGCGTAGATATTCTGTCGGAAGGCTATTTCGGCGATTTGGGTATGCTGGCCTATGTCCGCGACATTCAGCGTCAGGAAATTCGCCGCGATCAGGCTTCGGTGAAACACCAGGATCTGGCCGGTTCGAATATTGGCGACGATCACAAGGAATATTTCTCCGGAGACAATGCTCTGCTGGCTTCGGGCGAAGACAACACAATGAACCAGTTCTAGTAATTTTTGGTTTTTGAACGGACCCGCGGCTTAACCGGCTGCGGGTCTGTTTTTTTGGAGAGTTTTATGAACGCAAGCGTTTTTGCTACCACTGACATTGCTGATGAATATGGCGATGCTGTTTATGTGGTGGCACCGAAGTTTCACAGTTTTGGCGGTGTTACGCGGTTTTGCGGGCCGGTGAAAACCCTGCTCGCGTTTGAAGACAACACCAAAGTGCGTGCCGCTGTCGAGGGCGACGGCGCAGGACAGGTGCTGGTTGTCAATGGAGGGGCGTCCCAGCGTTGTGCGCTATTTGGCGGCAATCTTGCAAAACTTGCCGCTGATAATGGCTGGGCCGGTATCATTATTAATGGCTGCGTGCGTGACACAGCCGAATTAGCTGCCGAAAAGGTGGGTATCAAGGCGCTTGGCGTTCACCCGCGCAAAAGCCAGAAACGCGATCTCGGCATTTACGACGTTCCGGTAAAATTTGCAGGCGTCCGCATTTATCCCGGCGATTGGATTTATGCTGATGAAGACGGCATTATTTTGTCGCCCGCAAAGCTCGACCTTTGAATCTAAAAACTTTTGTCAGCCGCCAGACGCCCCATTTTGCCGGTAATGTCGTGAAACTCGCCGACCATGGTTTCAATAATCTCGGCGACAGGTTTTACTTCATCAATCAGGCCCGAAGTTTGCCCAGCAAGCCCGACCGAAGCCTCCATGTCGCCGCCGAAATAGAGATCAAGAATATTCTTGAACGTATCGGGCGGCATCAGCCCTTCATCGTAAATTTTGTGGGTGCGTTCTGTTTTCAGGGCGCGGATGCACGGGCTGGCTTTTTTGTTCAGCACGTAAGTTCCCGTTGTCGGCGCATCGACAATGGCGGATTTGTAATTGTCGTGAACCGGGCTCTCCGCCGATGATACAAACCGCGTGCCCATTTGCACGGCTTCAGCGCCCAGCGCAAAAGCCGCCGCCATGCCGCGCCCGTCGCAAATGCCGCCGGCTGCGACAAGCGGCACATCGACCGCGGCGCGCACAGCCTCGGAGAATGATTCGCCAGACTCCAAGCTCGACATCAAGAAGCCCAAGGTACCCGACAAACACCCACGTGCGCGCTCAATCCTGTCGCCCGTGGCAAGGAGCATTTCGAGGGTATCGATTACCGGTAATCCTGCGCCAACAGTTGCTTCAGCACGTAGGATTCGTCCATGCTCGGTGAGTGAGGACTGTAGTTTTTGGAATACATCGAGATTATCGGCCAGTGGCTTTTGTTCGCCG
>CAJWBV010000200.1 GCA_913020275.1 uncultured Rhodobiaceae bacterium | reverse complement strand
AAAATTTGAAAAAAGCATTTTCTGCCCTGCCCGCCGAAATCGGCGACAAAAAGCTGGCGGGCTTCATCATCGATTTGCGGAATAATCCGGGCGGGCTTTTGACCGAGGCCGTGTCGGTTTCCGACACCATGCTCGACCGTGGCGAGATTGTGTCGACACGCGGGCGTCAGGGGCGCGACAGTTCGCGTTTCACCGCGCGGCGCGGCGACATGGCGCGCGGCCATCCGGTGATTGTCATGATTAATGGCGGCTCGGCATCGGCCTCTGAAATCGTTGCCGGCGCGCTACAAGACCACCATCGCGCAATTATTCTGGGCACCCGCAGTTTCGGCAAAGGCTCGGTGCAAACCATTATGCCGCTGTCGAATAATGGCGCGTTGCGCATGACCACAGCGCGCTATTTCACGCCGTCGGGCCGCTCGATCCAAGCGCTGGGCATTGAGCCGGACATCGTGGTCGAGCAGGAATTGCCCGAAGAGTTCAAGGGCCGCAACACCCGAAGCGAGGCCGATTTGCGCGGCGCGTTGGACGGCACAAATATTGACGGGCAGAGCAACAAGGAGCCTGCGCCGGAGGTCGATGAACCGGAACGCTCTGTTGCCTTTATTCCGGCCGAACCCGCCGATGACAAGCAATTACAGCACGCGATAGAATTGCTCGATAATTTGAACAATGCCCATCTGGGCAAAGATGACCGCACGGCACTATGAACCAGAGCGCATTCGACCGGCCCGATTTTCCACCCGACCATCCGGCGCATCAACTGAGCTACCGGGCTTGCGTCGGCGTTGTGCTGTTCAACAAGCGGGGGCTGGTCTTTACCGGCAAGCGCAGCACAGAAAAACTGCCCGCCGATGCCCCGCTTTGGCAATTCCCGCAAGGCGGCATGGATGACGGCGAAACGCCGCTATGCGCGGCGCGGCGCGAATTGCTTGAAGAAACCGGATTGCAGGCTGAAAAAATATTGTATGAAGTTCCGTGCTGGTTGAGCTATGACCTGCCCGAAGCACTGATCGGCCAGGCGCTGAAGGGAAAATATCGCGGCCAGAAACAAAAATGGTTCGCCATGCAATTTGACGGAACGGACGCGGATGTGCGCCTTGATGCCCATGAACAGGTCGAGTTTACCGACTGGCAATGGCGTCCGCTGGCCGATTGCGTTGAACTGGTGGTGCCGTTTAAGCGCCATATTTACCAGTATGTTGCCAACCAATTTGCGCATCTGGCCGCGCGCGGGTGAGCACATGGCAGAGCCAACCCTGCCAGTGATTGATTTTGGCGCATTTTCGGGCGGCACGGACGAGGCTTGCCAGAAAACCGCAGACCAGATTGACCATGCCTGCCGCGAGAGCGGGTTTTTCTACCTCGCAAATCATGGGATTGCGACGGATATTATCGCCGACGCCTTTGATGCCGCCGCCCAGTTTTTCGCCCTGCCACAGGCCGAAAAGAACCGCATTGCCATTGAAAACTCGCCCTGCCATCGCGGTTGGTTTGCGCTTGGCGGGGAGGCGCTTGACCATCGCGCGCACCCCGAAGGTGACTACAAGGAAGGTATCAAAATCGGCCAAGATCTGGGTGCCGACCACCCGCGTGTCAAAGCCGGTCTTGCATTGCACGGCCCCAATCAATGGCCGGATATTGAGGGCTGGCAGCCTACCATGCAGCGCTACTTTGGGGCTTGCGAAACTCTGAGCCGCCAACTCATGCAGGCTTTTGCCCTTGCACTGGGGCTCGAACGACAATTTTTCGATGCGTGGTTGAAACTGCCCATGGCGACATTGGGGCCGCTTTACTATCCGCCGGTACCAACCGATGCGCGCGCGCGCATCAGCGCCGGCGCGCATACTGATTTTGGGTGCCTGACGCTTCTTGCCCAACAACATATTGGCGGGCTTCAGATTTTGACCCGCGACAATGAATGGTGCGACGTGCCGCCCCGCGAAAACATGCTGGTGGTGAATATTGGCGACATGCTGGCACGCTGGACCAATGACCGATACGCCTCGACACGACATCGGGTTGTCAATAAATCAAACGAGGCGCGCCTGTCGCTTGCGTTTTTTTTCGACCCCGACCCGGATGTCGACCTGTCGCCGTTGCCGGGGTGCCTTTCACCCGGGGGCGAACCCAAATATCCGCCGGCCACCAGCCTGTCGCATCTGATTGACAAAATCGGCGAAAGTTTCTCTTATCGCAACGAAACCGAATAGGATTTTCGCGATGCAGAAATTTATCGTCACCCTTTCTTGTCGAGATGGCCTTGGAATTGTCGCCGCCGTATCGCAAATTTTTGCCGAGGCGGGGCTGAATATTGACGAAAGCCAGCAATTCAGCGACGCCGACAGTGGCATGTTTTTCATGCGTGTCGGATTGAGCACGCAAAATGAGCTGGATCGCCCTGCGCTGGACAAAAAATTCGCGCCCGTGGCCAAAAAATTCCAGATGAACTGGAAGATTGTCGACGCCGCGCACAGGCCGCGCGCGCTGATTATGGTATCCAAATTTGACCATTGTCT
>CAJWBV010000199.1 GCA_913020275.1 uncultured Rhodobiaceae bacterium | reverse complement strand
CGAGAGCTTTGTGGAACACCAGGCCGACAATATCCGCGACACATTCCGCGTCCTGCTGCGAATGGCAGTTGTGCTGACCTATGGTGCCAAGCTGCCGGTCATCAAAGTCGGCCGCATGGCCGGACAATTTGCCAAACCGCGCTCGGCCGATACCGAAACAATCGACGGCGTTGAACTGCCCAGCTATCGCGGTGATATCATCAATGGCATTGAATTTGACGCCGCCGCGCGCATGCCCGACCCCGAACGCCAAATCTCGGCCTATCGGCAAGCGGCCTCGACGCTCAATCTTCTGCGCGCATTTGCCAAGGGTGGTTATGCCGATTTGACGGAGGTACATCGCTGGAACCAGGGCTTTATCGCCGAAAGCCCACAAGGGGCCCGCTATGAAGCCATGGCAAACCAAATTAATGAAGCGATGGATTTCATGGCGGCCTGCGGCATTACCAGCCTGACCGCGCCGCAAATGGGCATGGTGGATTTCTACACCAGCCACGAAGCTCTGCTGCTGGGCTTTGAGCAGGCATTGACGCGCCTCGACAGCACCAGCGGCGAATATTACGATACATCCGCCCATATGCTGTGGATTGGCGACCGCACACGCCAGCCCGACGGCGCGCATGTTGAATTTCTTTCCGGCGTCAAAAACCCGCTGGGCCTGAAATGCGGGCCCTCGCTCGAACCGGATGAACTCATCACTTTGTTGGACAAGCTG
The DNA here is from genome assembly GCA_913020275.1 of uncultured Rhodobiaceae bacterium. GTDB lineage: Bacteria > Pseudomonadota > Alphaproteobacteria > RS24 > RS24 > UBA7378. The sequence continues at coordinate 1,810 of CAJWBV010000199.1, read as the reverse complement.
AACCCTGAAAACGAGGCCGGCCGCATCACGCTGATTGCCCGTTTCGGGCATGAAAATGTCGAAGCGCACCTGCCCGCACTGGTACGCAAAGTCACCGCCGAAGGCCGCAAGGTTGTATGGAGTTGCGACCCGATGCACGGCAATACGATCAAAGCCTCAAACGGCTATAAAACGCGCCCCGTCGACCGCATTTTGACAGAGGTTCAACGTTTCATGGCTGTGCATCAAGCCGAGGGCACTCATGCGGGTGGCATTCATTTTGAAATGACCGGCCAAAATGTGACCGAGTGTCTGGGCGGGGCGCAGGCTATTTCCGAAGAGGATTTGTCTAGCCGCTATCACACGCATTGCGATCCGCGCCTGAACGGGTCGCAGGCACTGGAGCTTGCCTTTTTGATTGCCGAAGGCTTGGTCGGCGACAGCGCCAATAGCCGCGTCGCCTAAACCTACTCGCTAGTCGCTTACTTCACCGGTATGGCTTTCAGCCTGCACTTGCGCGCCCGTAATCCGCGCGCTTATTTCGGTTTGAATTTCAGCAAGGCGCGCTTCTGACAAATCGCGTTCAATCGTGATCGGGTCTGCGAAAACCATTGCCAGCTTGCCAAATGGCAGCGGCACGCGCAGCTGATCCCAGCTATTGCGCATCCGTATTTGATGCGCGCGACTGATGCCCAGCGGCACAATCGGAGCGCCTGACCTTGCGGCAAGACGGATCATGCCAGGGCCGGCCTCACGCGCCGGGCCCGGCGGCACGTCTGCCGTTGCGATGACGCTCTCGCCACGGCGCAGCACCTGTAACATGGCGCGATAGGCTTGTGCGCCGCGCTTGCGTGGGTTTGTCTGCTTATTGGCCGCCGCGCCGGTGCCGGAGCCTTGAATATTCAACATGCCGAACTTTCGCATAACATTGCCGATAATCGCCCCGTCGCGGCTGCGTGAAGTCAGCGCGTGCAGCGGACGTGGACAAAAAGATGTAATGCTGGGCACCTGAAATGTGCGCTCGTGCCACAACAGAATAATCACGGGCTTCTCGTCCAGTTGCAGTTTGTGTACCGGAGCGACATTTTCCACCACATGGCGCGAGGACAACGCAATTGCACGCAAATAAGTGTTAATGCCGCCGGCAAGCACGCGCATGCCCAAAGGCAGAGCTGTTGCATCATATTGATGCGCGTGAGTAGGGCTTCCGTCCGGTGCGGCTTGCTCGTCCATGCTCTAACCCCTCGGTTGCTTGAACGTAACCAGCTCTTCGGCCGCCGTCGGGTGCACGGCAATCGTCGCGTCAAACTGCGCCTTCGTCGCCCCCATAGTCACAGCGACACCAAAGGCTTGTATCATTTCGCCACTGTCCGGCCCGACAATATGCAAGCCCAGCACCTTGTCGGTTTCACGGCAGACGATGAGCTTCATCAGCGTTTTTTCTTCACTGCCGGACAGCGTATGTTTCATCGGCCGAAACACGGAAGCATAAATATCAACCCCCTCGCCTGCTTGCGTGGCAGCGCGCGCCTCGGCTTCGGTCAGCCCGACCGTGCCAATCGGGGGTTGCGAGAACACCGCCGTCGGAATAATCGAATGGTCAACCGTGCTCGGATTGTCATTGTAAACGGTTTCGGCGAAGGCTGCCCCCTCGCGAATGGCAACCGGCGTCAGTTGCGCGCGCGCGGTGACGTCACCCACCGCATAGACAGAGGCAATATTGGTCTGCGAATAGGCATCCACCGGCACCTCCCCGCCCGTGCCCATTTTTACACCAGCATTTTCGAGCCCCAATCCGGCCGTGTTGGGCACGCGACCGGTCGCATACATG
>CAJWBV010000198.1 GCA_913020275.1 uncultured Rhodobiaceae bacterium | reverse complement strand
CCGCTCTGCGCCTGCCGGAAACTTTGGCGCAATTGGAACGCGCGGGCGCGGCGCTCGAAGACATGGCCGCGCGCGAAGCCGACCCGCCGCCCAAAAACGCAACCCATACCTCGCGCCTTATCTGGCTGGCCATGTCGCTGGCGGGCGTCGCGCTCCTGTTGCATTTGCGGTAATCTCAAAAACTACAAAAATTTATGGTAAAAATTTGCTGCTGCTGTAAAACTTGAGGAATTAAGGGAGCGATCACGCGCAAAGCCCATGCAACGAGTATTACTCATTATTGGCGGCGGCATAGCCGCATATAAAGCGCCGGAACTGGTGCGCCGCTTGCGCGATCACGGGCTCGGTGTGCGCTGTTTGCTGACATCGGCAGCCGCCCAGTTTGTGGCTCCGCTTTCGCTGGCGAGCGTGTCGGGTGACCGCGTCTATGAAAACCTCTTCGATCTGACGGATGAGGCTGAAATGGGCCACATCCAGCTATCGCGCGATGCAGACCTTATTCTCGTGGCACCGGCAACCGCCGATATCATGGCGCGCATGGCGCACGGCACTGCCAATGATCTGGCAAGCACGACCCTGCTGGCAACCGACAAACCGGTTATGATTGCCCCGGCCATGAATGTGCGCATGTGGACGCACGGCGCCACACAGCGCAATCTTGCACAGCTGGTCGCCGACGGCATTGGCGTTTTGGAGCCTGACGACGGCGACATGGCCTGCGGCGAGTTCGGCCCCGGACGAATGCAGGAGCCCGACGCGATTGCCGCGCGTGTGGCGGCTGAACTTTCCGGAGAAGTACTGCGCGATGCCGGCACACTTCAGGGACGCAAGATTCTTGTGACCGCCGGGCCGACACATGAACCGATTGATCCGGTGCGCTACATCGCCAATCGCTCATCGGGCAAGCAGGGTTATGCCGTTGCGGCGGCTCTGGCGGCGGCAGGGGCTGAGACGCATCTCGTGAGCGGGCCGACACAGCTTGACGACCCGAAAGGCGTAAACGTCACGCGGGTTGAAACGGCGATGGAAATGCTGGCGGCGTGCGAAAACCATTTGCCGGTCGATGCCGCCATCATGACAGCAGCGGTTGCCGACTGGCGGCCGGTCGATATGGCCGCGCAAAAAATGAAGAAATCGCATGCCGGCGCACCCGGCCTGCAACTGGTCGAAAACCCAGACATTCTCGCCAGCCTGTCCGAAGCAGGCCCCCGCCGACCGGCACTGGTGGTCGGTTTTGCGGCGGAGACCGAAAACCTTGAAACCTATGCCCGGGACAAGCTGACGCGCAAAGGGTGCGATTGGATTGTCGCCAATAATGTCGCGCCGGAAACGGGGGTGCTGGGCGGCGATATGAATACGGTGCATCTGCTGTCGGGTGACGGCGAAGAGACATGGGAAAAAATGAGTAAAACAGACATTGCCACGCGGCTTACCGCACGTATCGGCGCAGCCCTGCAAACTGAAAAACAGGTGTCAACCAAATGAGCCAGATTACCGCGCAACTGATGCAATTGCCGCATGGGAAAGACCTGCCGCTGCCGTCCTACGAAACGGCTGAGGCCGCCGGCATGGATTTGCGCGCCGCCGTGCCCGAGGACGCACCGCTGACCCTTAAACCGAGCGCGCGTGAACTTGTGCCCACCGGCTTTGCAATGGCGATACCGCACGGTTTTGAGGCGCAAATCCGGCCGCGGTCGGGGCTAGCCCTCAAGCACGGCATCGGCCTCGTCAATGCGCCGGGCACGGTTGACAGCGACTATCGCGGTGAGATCAAAATTATTCTTATCAATCTCGGTCGCGAAGATTTTGAAATTTCGCGCGGCATGCGCATTGCCCAGATGATTATCGCGCCGGTTTTGCAGGTGGCGATTGAGCCGGTCGAAAGCCTTGACGACACTGCACGCGGCGCGGGCGGTTTCGGTTCGACCGGCGTGGCGGCGAAGGAGTAGCTTTGCCATGCTGACCCTGTCGCGCAAATCATTGCTGGCTCTCGAAGCGGTGGTCGACGTTGCCTTGCATGCTCGCCCCGACCCCGTGCAGGCGCGCGAAATCACCAAGCGTCAGGGTGTGCCGCAGCGCTATTTGGAACAGGTCATGCAGGCGCTGGTGCGCGCCAATATCCTGCGCGGGGTGCGCGGACCCAGAGGCGGCTACCGGCTGGCGCGTGAGCGCCGCCGCATCAGCGTCAAGGAAGTCATTACCGTTATTGAGGCGCTTGAAAGCGAGGAAACGGCGGAGCATTTTAACTCGCCCCTGGGCCAGCAGATTATCGCGCCGCTATGCAGCCGGTTACAGCGCGCGATAGACACAGAAATGGACGGCATCACAATTGCCGATCTATGTACCGGCATTGATCAGCCGGATCAGGAAACGGATAATTTCACAATTTAGCCTATGGTCAGTTAGGAGATGGTGATGCTCACACATCAACATTCGAGATAGTAGTAGGAGAATTCCAAGTAGGGTCTGCATATAATCCAGCTGGTGAAGAAATCGAAGGGATTACCAGTGGTGTTAAAGCAACTA
>CAJWBV010000197.1 GCA_913020275.1 uncultured Rhodobiaceae bacterium | reverse complement strand
CGCTCACGCCCGCCATTTGGCAGATTTGTTTTGTACAACACTGGCCGCCTCACCCGTGCGCGCACGCACGCATGTCGTCTCATTTGACTGGCGGTGTCTGGAGCATGTGCGCGCCGCCTTTCCCGACCTGCCTATTGCCCATACAACCCCGCCCTTTTTTATTACCGATCCGGATCGCGACCCTGAAACGCCGCTTTCGGGCCTTCGCGGGCAATTGCGCGCGGCTTCCGCCGCCGGTGCCAAATGGCTGGGCAAACATGACTGGCGCAACCAGCCGGGTCAGACGCATGGCGAAAAAATGCTGGCCGCGATTGCCGCCGCCGGCGGGCAACACTGGTTTGCTTTTCACCAGGACGTAACGCCCGACACCATGGCCTGCGCGACCCGCCTGAAACTGGGCGTGAGCGCCTGGAGCGTCAATGAACCGGCAGATATGGAGCGCTTGGCGCGCCTCGGCGTGAGCGCCATTATAACGGACAGACCCGATCTGATGCGTGACCTGCCCGAAATACAAAATTAGGGTTTAAAAATCAGGTGGTGCGCGGAGCCAGTACCATCATCATCTGGCGGCCTTCCAGCTTTGGGCTGGCCTCGACCTTGGCGATCTCGTCGACTTCTTCACGCACACGGGTGAGCACCTGCATGCCAAGCTCTTGGTGCGCCATTTCGCGGCCACGAAACCGCATGGTCACTTTCACCTTATCACCCTCGCCGATGAATTTTGTCACGCTGCGCATTTTCACATCGTAATCATGCTTGTCGATGTTCGGGCGCATTTTTATTTCTTTGACGTCGACCGTTTTCTGGCGTTTGCGCGCCTCGCTCGCTTTTTTCTGTTCCTGGTATTTCAGCTTGCCATAATCCAGAATTTTGCACACGGGCGGCGAAACATTCGGTGAAACCTCTACAAGGTCGAGCCCTTCTTCTTCGGCCATGGCAAGAGCCGAGTCCGTGTCGACCACCCCCAGTTTTTCGCCATCGGCGCCAATTACAAGTACCTTTGGAACAGTGATCATGCCGTTAATGCGCGGTCCTTCGCGGGACGGTTGCGCGGCGAGTGGTCTGCGTACGATGGGCTCATTCCTTCTGCAGTTATCGGGGAACCTTGCGGGGTTCTGATGCCAAGGTTTATGCGAGTATTCGGAGAAGTCAACGGCAAATTTAAGCCTGTGGGTTCGGACCCTCGCCATTGCCGGACAGGTAAAACCATGGCGGGCGCGGCCAGACACAGTATTTCAGCCATCCGAATGCACCCGTGCGGAACTGGTCAACACGCTCAAACCGGCGCCATGAAATGCGCCGTATGAGCGCGAGAAAGCCGATGGGTCCAAGCCGCGTGAACACCCATATCTCATCGGCTCCGGTTGCTTCATCCTGCTGGGCGGGGCTGATGAGAACCGTTAGCGACACATCATCGCGGTGACGGCCAATTGCATTGGCCAGCGCACCACCGGGTGCGCCCAGCCCGACCAGCAGGCGGCCGCCGGGTTCGCTCACCTGTCTCATGCCCGACCAGTCAGTTCGGCATAAATTGCCAGCGTTTTCGCGCACATGACTTCCTGGCGAAAATTTGCTTCAACATGCGCGCGCCCGTTTGACACCATTTGCGCCCGCGCCACAGTGCTTTGCGTCATCGCCGCTTCCATGGCCTGCGCCAAAGCGGTGGCATCGCCGGGCGGCACCAGCCATCCGGTGCCGCCATTTTCGGGCGGGCGCGAAATTATTGTTTCACGGAAACCGCCGGCATCGCTGGCAATCACTGGCAGACCGGCGGCTTGCGCTTCGACAATGGTGCGTCCGAAGGGTTCGCTGCGAACGGACGGTAAAATTGCCAGATCGCAAGCCCCATAAGCCCGGCCCATATCGCGCACAAGGCCGGCAAAATGTACCCGCTTGGTCAAACCCGCCTCTGCCACCTGCCGCTCAAGCGCGGCGAAATACTCGGCACGACCCTCGGCACTGCCGGCAAAAACAACAAATGGTCGGGCGTCAGCGGGCCGTTGGGCCAGTGCCGCAAGCAAAACATCCTGCCCTTTCAGCTCGGTAATCCGCGCCGGGCACAAAATCACAAAATCATCTGCCGATGCGCCCCAAGCGCGACGTTGGTCGGCGCGCATATCGGCGCTGACATTTTCGGGCGCGAGCGCCGAGATATCACAGCCGCGCGCCACCACGCGCAGGCGGGCATTTTCAATACCATGCACACGGCAGATCAATTCGCCCGTATATTCCGAATTCGCAATCACAGCATCGCCGCGCGCCATCACCGAATTGTACCAAACCTTCGGACGCGGGCGTTTATGCACAAGACCGTGATAGGTCGTCACCATCGGCACCTGCGCGGCGCGCGCGGCGGCCAATGTCGACCAGGCCGGTGCACGTGACCGCGCATGCAGAATATTGATGTTTTCGCCCTCAACCAATTGCCGCAAACGCCGGATATTGGCCGCCATCACAAACGGATTTTTCGAGGCAACCGGCATATTAACGAGTTCCGCACCGGCCGCAGCTAGCGCGTCGGCCAGCGTGCCGCCTTCGCTGACGACCAG
>CAJWBV010000196.1 GCA_913020275.1 uncultured Rhodobiaceae bacterium | reverse complement strand
TGTAACTGAGCGACAAGTTCAGGGGAATTGCTGTTGTGTGCGTTTTGGACGGCGGCGGAAAGTCCCCAGGTCTGACCCACTAAAGGCTCTGGATCCATGGTGACTTCCCCAATGGTGATCGATCCAGTGACCATTCGGAGACTCAGGATGTAGCGCATTTGCGCATTGTTCCCGAACTCTTCGGTCCGAATATAATAGGTTCCCGCCGCCATGTTGTTGCGAGTTAATGTGGGGTGTCCGAAACCAAAGCCAGCCTGCGTGATCAGTTGCTGATCTTCATCGAAGAGTTGGATTCGGCTGTCACTGTCATCCGCTACGACCGGACGGGTTTGAATGACAAGGTTTGCCTCGCGGTCGAGGACAAACCGGAAATAGTCGATGTCTTGCCCGTTGTTGTGGGTCGTCAGGACGAGGTCATCGCCATGGTTAATCTCGGCTGCATCGTCGAAGGTATTGTTCGGTACATAAGCATCGGGGTCGCCGGCAACCAGTGCCAATTGCATGCCGGCCAGTTCCGCAACCGCGCCGTCATCTGTCAGCCCCGGCGGTGCCGCCCGATGAGCGGCCAACAGTGCCATAAAGTTGAAGGCCTGGGGTGTTTGTGCGCGCCACAGGCCGTCACGCGACACAGTTTCTTTTATGAGGCCAGCTTCGGCGCGCTTTAATGTGTCGGTCACGGCAATGGCGGGAATAGCCCCATGTGCCGACCCGAGCGCCGTCAGGCACCGGTCGATCAGTTCCGCGTTCACAAAAGGCCGCGCTGCATCATGCACCAGAACCTGTTTGGGTTTATAGGCCTGCAGGGCTTCAAGGCCGGCCAGCACGCTGTCTTGGCGCTCCGCCCCGCCGCACACTGGTTCGTATAATTTATCGTGTGTTTCCAGACTATTAATTGCGTTCAGATAAAGCTCTTTATCATCTTCATGGATAACCACCTGCACGCCGCTGATTTGCGGATGCGCGATAAACGCCCGAAGGCTTGCGCCCAGCACGGTTTGACCGGGCTGCCCGGGGACGTCATGTCCTGGCAGAGTGCGATATTGCTTGGGCAGGCCCGAACCGGCTCTGGACCCACGCCCGCCCGCGACTATCAGGGCGGCATTTGGAGGGGCTTTGGCGTTTTTCATGGCTGCAATGTAGCGAGTTCGGGGCTGTGGTGCGATTGTTTTTTGTTATCACCGCTTGCCTTACCCCCTATTTGCCTGCATTTTAGGCAAGTTTTTGAATTTAAGGACTTGCCTAAAAAATGGTCATTTCCGTAGGCGACATTGATCTCGGTGGACGGGTGGTGCTTGCGCCCATGTCCGGCGTTACCGATTTGGCGTTTAGACGCAGTGTGGCCGCATGCGGCGCGGCGATGGTGGTTTCTGAAATGGTGGCAAGCGAGGAACTGGTGCGGGGTCGCCGCGATGTTCTTTTGCGTGCCGAAGGTCGCGGGTTGTCACCCTTTACCCTGCAATTGGCCGGTCGCGAGGCTCAATGGATGGCCCGGGGCGCGGAACTGGCAACCGAAGCCGGTGCCGACATTATTGACATTAATATGGGGTGTCCGTCGCGACAGGTGACGGGCGGTTTGTCGGGGTCTGCTTTGATGCGCGATGAAGACCATGCCGCCGCGCTTATTGCCGCAACAGTCGCCGCAACGCCGCGCCCCGTGACGCTGAAAATGCGTTTGGGCTGGGACCGCAATTCTTTGAACGCGCCGCGCCTTGCCCGCATTGCGGAAGATTTGGGCGTGGCGATGATTACCGTGCACGGGCGCACGCGGTGTCAGTTTTACAAAGGCTCCGCCGATTGGCGCGCCATTCGCGCGGTGGTCGAGGCGGTGCGCGTGCCGGTAATTGCCAATGGCGACATTGCGGATGGGAGCAGTGCGCGCATGGCTCTCAAGCATTCGGGCGCGGCGGGCATTATGGTCGGTCGTGCCGCTGTCGGTCGGCCTTGGTTGCTGGCGCAAATTCAAAGCTACCTTGAGCGCAAAATTTGGCCGGCTCCGCCGAACGCCGCCGCGCGTTTCGATATTTTCCGCGCTTGGTATGAGGATACGCTTGCGCTTTACGATGCCGGCCACGGGGTGCGTGTGGCGCGCAAGCACCTTGCCGGCTTTATTAATGATTTTAGTAACCCCGAAGCCGCCGCGCAATGGCGCGGGCACATTTGCCGCCTGCAAGAGCCGCAGGCCGTCATCGACGCCATGCAGGACATGTTCCTGCGCGGCCATGAAACCGGAATAGCCGCATGAGTGCCGCAATTAGCGAACGTCTTATTCTGGACAGTATGCCCCAGCCCGTATTGGCGGTCGGGCTCAAGCATCAAATTTCCTATGCCAATTTCGCCGCGCAGGAATTTTTCAGCGCAAGCCTTTCAAGCTTGCGCAAGCGCAAGCTTGAAACCCTCATGCCGTTTGGCAGCCCAGTGGTCAATCTGGTTGAAAATTGTTTAGCGAACCGATTGAGTTTCAATGAATACGGCATTGATTTGAGTGCACCGCACACCGCGCCAGACAGTATTGTTGACCTGCATGTTGCGCCATTTGAAAATCGCGGCGGCGA
>CAJWBV010000195.1 GCA_913020275.1 uncultured Rhodobiaceae bacterium | reverse complement strand
TTATTGCTCTATCTCGTTGCCCAGTAGGACCTCAACCGCGGTCCGGGCTCAACTGGTTAGCAGATAATCCGGCGATTGTATTTTTTCCAATAGTCCACGCATTGAAGTGACCAGCTTCAAAAACCGCATCAAATGCCGAATCCAGCACATTAAGACTGCCCGTCAAAGCACCGAATGCCGGCAATATCAATCGCGTGGTGTCTTCGACAAAACATCGCCGCCGCAACACCCGACCGCGCTGCCGCACGCGCGCGCATGGATGCAAATGCCCGGCCACTTCGCCGCGTGTGAATGCCGCGCTGTCACGCGCAATCGGTTCATGGCGAAAATGCAAACTTCCATCGGCACTCATATCAAGGCTTTCACAGGCCTTACCCGCCAGACCCGACGGTGGCGCTGGATCATGATTGCCCAGCACCCAAACGGTTTCAATCTGTCGGCTGAGACTGACAAGGCGTGCCGCGTCCCCGGCCGCCATGCGCTCCTGCCAGCCGGTATCGTGAAAACTGTCACCCAGCGACACCAAAAGGCGCGGGGCGAAACGTTCAAGGCAAGCCTCCAAACGGTTCAGCGTTTCGGTTGTGTCATAGGGCGGCAAAGCCACCCCACGCGTGGCATAGGCCGAGGCTTTTTCAAGATGCAAATCGGCCACGATAAGCGCGTCGGTTGCCGGCCAATAGACCGCGCCCGACATGTCGCCAATCAGCCGGGCGCCATTTACACGAAACTCTGCACCCTGTTCTGTCACTAATCAGTCACCTATCAACCCGCTGGCCTCCATAATGAGCCGCGTATTGCGCGCCGCCGCTTCGCTCAAAAGGTCGTCATCGGCTGCCCCGCGTATCGGTTCCTTGCCCATTTCCATCAGCACCGGCACAGCCAATGGCGACACATGGTCAAGGCGGCAATGCGAAATCTGCCCCGATATGCGCGACAGCATATGCCCCAGCCGTCCAATATCCAGAAGACCGGTTGACGCATCGGCCCGCGCGGCCTGCAACAGCACATGGTCGGGCTGGTGCGTGCGCAGCACGTCGAAAATCAGGTCTGCCGAAAATGTTACCTGACGACCGGTTTTTTTCTGTCCCGGGAATTGCCGTTCAATGAGGCCGCCAATCATCGCACAATCTCGGAAGGTGCGCTTCATCAGGCTGGACTCGTCCAGCCATGCTTCCAAATCATCGCCGAGCATGTCGCTGGAAAACAAATCTTCCAGCCGCAGAGTGCCCTGCTCGATCATCAGCCCCACATCGCGCAAGCCCCATATCGACAGCGCGTAATCATTGGCGACAAACCCCATCGGGCGCGCACCGGCGCGTTCCAGCCTGCGGGTCAGCAACATGCCCAGCGTCTGATGCGCCAGCCGACCCTCAAACGGGTAACACGTCATGTAATAGCGCGCTGCACGCGCAAAAGTTTCCACCAGCAAACCGCTTTCATTCGGCACGCGCGAAACTTCTGCCTGCAGGGTGAGCCATTGCGCAACTTGCGCGGGCAGTTTCTGCCATTGCTCAGGGTCGGCAAGCATGGCGCGCACGCGCGCGGCGAGATGGATGGATATCGGAAACCGCCCGCCCTGATAGCTTGGCACTTTGGCGTCAGCATCACGCGCGCGCGAAACCAGCGCCTCAGTATCGCGCACCGCTTCCAGTTTCAGCGTCTCGCCGGCAAAAACAAATGTATCACCCGGTGTCAGGCTGGTCAGGAAATATTCCTCCATCTCGCCCAGCACCCGACCGCCGGTGAGCGGCCTTGGACGCCCCGCACCGGAGGCTTTGCGCGCGCGCGTCAGGCGCACTTTGAGCATCGGCGCTTCGACAATCGTTCCGACATTCATGGCGTAGCGGGTGGCCAGCCGCGGATGGGTCAGGCGGTAGAGGTCGGGATTTTCGCGGTCGCGGCGCAGGCGCGCAAACCGGTCATAACTGCGCAAGGCATAACCGCCCGTGCTGACAAAATCGAGAACCTGCTCGAATGTCTCGCGCGACAGCGCGTGATAGGCATGGGCTTTGCGTACCTCGTCATAAATTTGCGTGGCCGAAAAAGGGCCCGCACAAGCCGTGCCGAAAATATGCTGTGCCAGCACATCCAGCCCGCCGCGCCGAAACACCGCGCCGTCTTGTTCGCCCGCCGCCACGCTCTCGCGGGCCGCTTCGCATTCCAGCACCTCGAAGCGATTGGACGGCACAAGCAGAGCCGATGAAGCAGTGTCATATTGATGATTGGCGCGCCCGATGCGTTGAGCCAAACGGCTGGCACCTTTGGGTGCACCGACATGGATGACCAAATCAACGCTGCCCCAGTCAATGCCCAGATCGAGGGTGGATGTGCACACCACGGCGCGCAAGGACCCCGTTGCCATGGCCGCTTCGACCTTGCGCCGTCGCTCGCGCGCCAGCGATCCGTGATGCAGGGCTATTTCCAGATTATCATGATTGATCGCCCATAATTCGCGAAACACGCGTTCCGCTTGTGAACGTGTGTTGACGAAAATTAATGCCGTTTTCACTTTTTCAACCGCAGCCAGAACATCCGACATGGCATGAAGCGCG
>CAJWBV010000194.1 GCA_913020275.1 uncultured Rhodobiaceae bacterium | reverse complement strand
CGCCATCGGCCCCCCCTATGGCATGACAGGCGCACGTCTGGTCGGCCATGCGCTGATGGAAGGCAAACGTCGCGGCGCGAAAAATGTTGTCGTGACCATGTGCATTGGCGGCGGCATGGGTGCTGCCGGTCTGTTTGAGGTTCTATAACACGAAAACCGAATGGCGCCGCTCGGCGTAAAAGAGACACGAAGTTTTAGGCCCGCGGGGGGGTGAAGCCTGCGTTTCACGATGACATGCTCCCCGCGGGTTTTTTTAAGGAGGAAACATAATGACGCAAATTGCACGTTTGATTGTGGGCTTTGTGGGGCTGGCCTTTGTCGGCTTATGCGCGCTGGCCTACGCCAATATAGGCGGGCAAGGATTTGACCGTGTGCTGGCCGAACCATGGGGGCTGGTGACGCTGGCCGATGTCATGGTCGGCGCGGTGTGCATGAGTGTGGTCATATTTTTCTCGGAAGATGATTGGCGGGTCGCGCTGGCCTGGGGCGCACCGATTTTTATTCTCGGCCATGTGGTGAGTTGTGCTTGGGTCGTGTCGCGGTTTTTGCGGGCAAAACAGGTCGAAACAAATCACTGATTTGCCGAAATTGCATCTTGTGGATAAGTCGGTGGGGAAATTTGCAAATTTGTGTCTTGGCGCGGCCACCCCACAGCGCCAATAACGCGTTGAAAATTCGTGCGTTTTTTTGCCCCGAATAAATAGTTTAAAAAAACTGCAACTATCTGTTGACGATTTGGAGGGCTTTGGACACTATATGTAGTGTCTGGGTCTTGAGATTTACCCCCCAACCTTTTCGGGGACATGGATCAAAAGGCACCTAAAGCAGTTATCTGATCGTGGTAGGCTCAAGCTGAGCTATGGTGCGTTCGCGCCTCTCGATAACTATTCCCAAGCGGCTGAAACCCGGGGAATTGCGTGCTTTAGGAAAGACACTGAAGGGCTGGAACTGTCGGGGGACGAGGAATGTTTAGAGATACGCTACGCAAAAACGGGCATTCAGGTGTAACGGATAAGGAAATGCAGGAATTGCTGAACACTTTCCCCACGGAGGAGCGGGCTTCACGCAAGGCCGCAGGGGATCCGGCTGAAAAAGAGCCGCGGATGGATTTTGACAGGCAGGACCAAGGGGTCCAGTTTGTCTCGCGGCCAAGGGTTAAAACCGACCCGTCGCGCGATGCGCTGTTGACCGAATTTGGCAAAGCCACTTTGACCGACCGCTATTTGATGCCCGGTGAAACCTTCCAGGATTTGTTTGCGCGTGTTGCTTCTTATTACGGGGATGATGAAGACCATGCCCAGCGCCTATATGACTATATTTCGAAATTGTGGTTCATGCCCGCCACACCGGTTTTGTCCAATGGCGGTACGGATCGCGGCCTGCCGATTTCCTGCTTTTTGAACGAAGCCAATGACAGCCTCGGCGATATTGTCAATTTGTGGAATGAAAATGTCTGGCTTGCCGCGCGCGGCGGCGGCATTGGCAGCTATTGGGGCAATCTGCGTTCAATCGGCGAGCGCGTCGGCCAAAACGGCAAGACCTCCGGTATTGTTCCGTTCATCCGCGTCATGGACAGCCTGACGCTGGCCATCTCGCAAGGCTCTTTGCGGCGCGGCTCGGCGGCGGTTTATCTGCCGATTGACCACCCTGAAATTGAGGAATTTGTCGAGATACGCCGACCCACGGGCGGCGACCCGAATCGCAAAGCGCTTAATCTGCATCATGGCGTGCTGATCTCAGACGCCTTTATGCGCGCGGTTGAACGCGACGAAGAATGGGCACTGCGCAGCCCGCGCGACGGCTCGGTGCAGGCGACCTTGCAGGCGCGCGATTTGTGGATTCGTATGCTGACCGCGCGTATCGAAACCGGCGAGCCCTATATGGTGTTCAAAGACACGGTGAATAATCTGCGTCCCGAACATCAAAAACTGCTCAATCTGGAAATTAAAACGTCCAATTTGTGCTCCGAAATTACCCTGCCGACGGGCGAAGACCATCTCGGCCAGCAACGCACTGCCGTTTGTTGCCTGTCATCGCTCAATGCGGAGAAGTTCATGGAGTGGAGCAAGGATGAAAACTTCATTCATGACGTGATGCGGTTTCTGGACAATGTGCTGGAAGACTTTATCCAGCGCGCGCCCGACGAAATGGCAAAAGCCAAATATTCCGCCCAGCGCGAACGCAGTGTCGGGCTTGGGGTCATGGGTTTTCACTCTTTTCTGCAGGCCAATATGATCCCATGGGAATCGGTGATGGCGAAGGTCTGGAACAAGCGCATGTTTACGCATATCAAAGAACATGTGGACGCGGCGTCGAAAGAACTGGCACATGAGCGCGGGCCTTGTCTGGATGCTGCCGAATGCGGCACAAATGAGCGTTTTTCCAATAAAACGGCAATCGCCCCGACGGCCTCAATCTCAATCATTTGCGGCGGTACAAGCCCCGGCATCGAACCTATTGCCGGAAACAGCTTTACCCATAAAACACTGTCCGGTTCGTTCAATGTCCGCAATCGGCATTTGAACAAATTGCTGAGTGAAAAAGGCCAAAACACGGACGAGGTTTGGTCGTCCATCGTTAC
>CAJWBV010000193.1 GCA_913020275.1 uncultured Rhodobiaceae bacterium | reverse complement strand
GCTTGCGTGTACCATTTAAGCGCGACGGCATTGTCTTCGGGAATGCCGTCGCCCGTGTCATACATCACCGCCAGATTATATTGCGACTTCACATGGCCCTGTTCGGCGGCCAGCGTATACCATTTAACCGCCGCGTCGGGATCTTTGGCGACGCCCTCGCCCTTGAAGAATTTTAACGCCAGATTGTATTGCGCGAATATATATCCCTGCTCGGCGGCCAGCGTGTACCATTTGACCGCAGTCTTGTAATATTTCGCCACGCCTTCGCCCATTTCATGCATGACGCCGACATTATATTGTGCGCGCGCAAATCCCTGCTCGGCCAGCGGCGTCCATTCTGTCAAAGCCGTATCAAAATCGCCGCCTTGCGCGGCGGCAAAAGCGCGATTGGCATCGCCCGCGTGACTTTGTGCGCAGACAAAAAACAAACCAAGCGACAAAACAATGCGCTTACACAACATTTTTACACCTTTGTTCAGGCACCTTTGTACCGACACCTTTTTCGATGCCCACCATAACACGAAAGCGCGACCAGACGGACAACCACCGGGCACAATCTATCGGCCGGACAGTCTATTGCTCTGGGTGCGCCGACAAAACGGGCTCATCCGTTAAATACGTCTCAAAATGGCAGGGATTTACAGGCTTACTGCAAATGGAATTGCAGAATTAGGCCGCGTCCTCCGGCTCGGTAAAGCGCAGAAGCCGCCGGATGAGCAGCCAGACAACCGGCACAATCACGCCAACCAAAAGGGCGCGGACGACAACGCCGTCGACAAACGGGAATTTTTCGACCAGCCAAGCCGCCGGATAAAGGGACAAATTCACCGTGTAATAGCTGATGGCGACCACTGACACGCCCTCGACCGTGCGCTGAAGGCGCAATTGCCGCTCGGTGCCGCGATTAAGCGAAGCCAGCAATTCGGCGTTTTGCCGTTGGAGCCCCAACTCGATCCGTGTTTGCAGAAAGGTCGCCATATTGCCGACCTGCTCGGCCAAATCATGGCGCTGGCGCTCGGTCGACTGATAGGTCGCCACGGCGGGGCCCAAGCGGCGTTCGAGAAACGCGCCGACGGTCAGGCGGTTGTCGAGCGGGGATTCCTGCAATGAGGCAAGGCGCGCCTGCACAAGCGCCCAATAGGCCTGACATGCGCTGAAACGAAAAGAGGTGGCGCGCCAAATTGCTTCCAATTCGGCGGCCAAGGTCGACAATTCGGCAAAGCGCTCCTCGGCCAATGCCGGGTCGTCAAACCCGATCGGCGTCTGTGGAATACGACCGGCAATGCCAATCAGTTCTGCTTGGGCGGCGCGCGCATCCGGCAGACCCAACGCGGCGAAGGATCGGTAGGTTTCGATTTCCAACACCTGCAGTGCCACGCGGCCAATGTCGCGCACGTCCGTTTGCGGGTCAAATTCCAGATAAATTTTGGTGTGCCCATCTTCGGCCACTTTGAAATCGAAAAACGCGGACGCCAGGCCGCCCTCCAGCTGGCTGGCGCATGTCCAGCCGTCGGTGCCGGTCCCGCGCGGGCGGCACAAGCAGTCTACCGCAACGACAATTTCACCGGACAGGCGTTGCGCCCAATCATCGGGCAAATGCTTGGCCGCCGATTGGTCGGTTCCGTCGGCATCAATAATCGTAACCGAAACAAATTCCGTATGCCTTTCAATATTGACCCGCAAATTGCCCAGCGTCCCGCGAATGAGTTTGCCCTGTTCCGCCGTGTCCCAATCGACATCGGGCAATAATTCCGACAGCGAGGCCTGTATCGAGGTAAAGGCGTCGGGTCCGGCGGCGCACAGCCGAAAAATATTTGTTGGCAGGCCGAAACGCGGAAACGGCCGCGCATTCAGCTCGTCCGTGACTTCGTTCAGCCGCCAGTCTTTTTTGTGCATTTTCGCCGTGGGGGATGATGCGCGCATGACTTTTGCCCGTTCGCCGCTATTCATGCTTGCCGACCGCCCAGCCGGAGGCGGCAAGGCTGGCTTGGGCAAAGGCCAACGGGCTGTCTTCGAGTGTCGTCGCCAGCGTATCGTTCCATCTGTTCAGGAAACCGAACGCGGCGATAATGGCGGTAATTTCGACCATCTCGGCATCGGTGAAATGCGCCTTAAGCGCATCAAAATCCGCGGCCTTGGCCTGGTTCGGCACACTGCCGCCGGCTTGCGCCAGCGACAAGGCGGCGCGTTCGGCTTCGGTGAAAAGCGGGCTGTCGGCATATGACCACAGCGCCTCGATTTTTTCCTGCGACACACCGGCATGACCGGCCCCATGGGCGGTGTGCGCCTGACAATATCGGCACCCCGCCGCACTGCTGGCAATATGGGCGATCATTTGCCTGAGGCCGGGATCCAACACCGCGTCCGGTCCGATAATGGCGCCCATCAGTGCCAGAAAACCGCGCAAAATATTTGGCCGATGCGCCATGATTTTCATTGAGTTCGGCTCAAACCCCATTGCCGCGGCAACAAAGTCCAGCTCGTTTTTGACCTCGTCCAACGCCGCCGCGTCAGGCGGATTTAAATGCGTCATGACCTGTCTCCCTTCAGCCTCGCTCTACAATCGCGCTCCAAACTTGCGCCATTTTCCCAATCGCGGTCTGCCCGATCAGGGTGC
>CAJWBV010000192.1 GCA_913020275.1 uncultured Rhodobiaceae bacterium | reverse complement strand
GCTGGCCGTGCGGTCCTGATGCGCGGCCACGGTGCGCAGTCCGATAATGCCGCCCCAATCGTGCAGGACGAAATGCACGCCGTCGAGTTTGAGCTTGTCAAACAGCGCTTCGCGTATCCATTTCTCGTGTCGCGCAATGGTATAATCCTTCATGCGCGTGGGTTTTTGCGAACGTCCCATGCCGATCATGTCAATGGCAATGGCGCGAAAGCCCGCCTCGGCCAGTCGTGGCACAATTTTGCGCCACATGAAACACCAGGTCGGATTGCCGTGGATCAACACCACGGGCGGACCGTCTTTCGGCCCGGCTTCGATATAATGCATGTTGAGCATGCCACCCTCATCATCATCGACTGCCACATAATTTGGCGCGAAGTCGTAATCGGGCAGGTTTTCAAACCGATGGTCCGGTGTCTCGCGAAATTTCATGGGAGCACATTAGTATGGATGGTTTGAAAGTCAACAATCGACATAAAGCATGTCAATTTATATGTCGCGCTATTGTCGCCTAGCGAGGCACCCTCCTCATCAGCACAAATACCAGTGCCAGTGTCAGCGGGAATAAAGCGAACAGTGTTAACAGGCCGATGTAAAAAATGAAGCGCTGGGCGAAATTTGCTGCTTCAGGCTGCGGCAGTGCGGGCTCGAAATAAGCGCCGGAATAAAGATGCGGATGGTCTTTGAACCGCGCTTGCATATGACCAATCCACCGGCGCAAACTGTCAAGGCGCGTATCATCGCGCAGCGCGTGAAGCGCCGCCACGGGTATTGACGCGTGGCATTGCACGATGCCGAATAGCAGCATGTCGCGGGTGCCGGGGCTTGCGCCGTCGAGAAAAGGCCCGTCGAAATCCGCCACCGCCTGCTCCCAATACAAAAACTGATCGCCATAATCTACCGGGGGCACGGGCCTGATAATGATTTTGATGAAATTAATCAGTACGAACATGTAAAAGCAGACAAAGCTGAAACCGAAATGACTTACATAGCGCTTAAAGAGGATGGGTTCCGGATTTTGAATCCGCGCAAAGCCGGCAAAAAAGCGGAACGGATTGCGGGGACGTTGCAAGACACTTTGCCAGGCGTTTTGAACAAGCCGCAATTCTTTGTCCGATATCGGATCGAAGTCGAAATTCTCAAGGATTTTAATACTGTCAATCTGCCACGGCTTACCGTCAATCGACACGGCGGGCATCAATATGCCCCATTTTCTGAAGACGGCGAGCGGCGGTAGAAGGTGTTCTTCATGTTCGATGCCCTTCTCGCGCAGGCCTAGCAAAACAGCCTGCACCCAAGGCGAATGATCGGCACCGTATACATCAACTTTCATACAAAACTCATACGCATTGGTTCCGCACACGAAGATCCAACCGGGGAATTGACCGCCAAATTGCCTGTTTGCGCCCGCATTGGGGGGGGCGCCGACTGAGGCTTTAAAGCGATTGCCTGATCATCATTTCAAAATCATCCGCGCTGGCCTGACGCGGATTGGTGCGTGCGGAAAGGTCTTTTTGTGCATAGGCTATCAATTCGGGTATATCATCTTCTTCAACACCCATAGCGCCCAATCCGGCCGGCAGACCGATATCGGCATTCATCGCAGCAACTGCATCAGCTAGGTCGGCTCCTGGCGCCAATCCTATGGCGAGGCGGAGGCGCTCATATTTATCGCCGCATTCTGGCGCATTGAAACGCAATACAGCCGGTAGAAATACCGCATTAAGCGTGCCGTGATGTAGATTTAGTCGAGCAATGCGTCCCGCGGCATGGCTCATCGCGTGAACGGCGCCCAGACCCTTGATGAATGATAAAGCCCCCTCGGTCGAACACATCATCATCTGCCATCTCGCTTCACGATCCTGCCCGTTCTTAACGGCCTCCGGCAAATGGCGCCACCCGCGCCAAAGCCCGTCAAGCGCCACACCGTCAGCCGGCGGGTTGATGCCCGGCGTCAAAAACGCCTCGATGCAATGCGTAATTGCATCCATGCCCGTCGCCGCGGTCATGGTGCCGGGCAATCCCAGTGTTAGTTCGGGGTCGCAAATTGCAGCCTTGGGAATGAAAAGCGGGCTTGCAAAGGTCAGCTTGCGTCCGTCATCCATAATAATCACAAAACCAACGGAAACCTCGCTCCCAGTGCCGGCCGTGGTGGGCACAGCCAGTAAAGGGGCTACAGCCTTGACGAGCTTGCCGCCACCGGCCAACGGGTCATATTGTGCGAGTGGGCCGCCGCTGCCGGCAAGCAGAGCAACCGCCTTGCCGAGATCCATGGCGGAGCCGCCACCGATTGCCAGAACACCGTCGCATCCGTCTGCCGTATATTGCTCGAAGGCTTTCGTTACCGCCGCTTCGGTCGGGTTTCCGGGAGTTTCGTCGAAAATCGATATCGGCAAATCATCTTCAAGCGCATCGGTTACCTTGTCGACAAGTCCGGCCGCTCTGACGCCCGCATCTGTGGCAATGAACACTCTCGTGATGCCGGCCTTACCCAATTCGGTGTTTAAGTTTTGGATGGATCCAAAGTCAAAATGCGTCGTTGTGAGGTATGTCAGCGTAGCCATGGTGATTTCGATTATCCTTAAGCTTTCGGGCTCAACAACGCTTTTCAATTACGCGCGTCTCTGTA
>CAJWBV010000191.1 GCA_913020275.1 uncultured Rhodobiaceae bacterium | reverse complement strand
GCGTCAACCATCCTTCCGAAGTGCTCACCGTCGGCGAGACCGTGCGGGTGCAGGTAATCAAGATCAATTCGGAAACCCAGCGTATCAGCTTGGGCATGAAACAGCTCGAATCCGATCCGTGGGACGATATCGAAGCGCGCTTCCCGCTGGAAACCCGCGTCACCGGTCGGGTCACAAATATCACCGATTATGGTGCGTTTGTTGAGCTGGGCTCCGGCATTGAAGGGCTTGTGCATGTGTCGGAAATGAGCTGGGTCAAAAAGAACGTACACCCGGGCAAAATCGTTTCTACTTCGCAGGAAGTCGAAGTGATGGTGCTGGAAGTCGACAGCGAAAAACGTCGTATTTCGCTTGGCCTGAAACAGTGCATGGCAAATCCGTGGGAAGACTTTGCCAGCCGCTATCCGGTCGGCACGAAAGTATCGGGCGAGATCAAGAACATCACCGAATTCGGTCTGTTTGTCGGTCTGGAAGACGAAATTGACGGCATGGTGCATATGTCGGATCTGGACTGGAACCTGTCGGGCGATGATGCGCTTGCCGGTTTCTCGAAAGGCCAGACGGTCGAGGCCGTGGTGCTTGACGTCGACATGGACAAAGAACGCGTCAGTTTGGGCGTCAAGCAGCTTGACGGCGACCCGTTTGAAAGCCTTGGCGATTTGCGCCGCGGTAGCACCGTAACGTGTGAAGTGACGGCTGTGACCGATGGCGGACTGGAAGTCGGCGTGGGTGACGCAGATGTGTCGGCCTTTATCCGCCGCAGCGACCTGTCGCGCGACCGCGAAGACCAGCGCCCCGAGCGCTTTAATGTCGGCGACAAGCTCGACGCCATGGTGACCAATATTGACCAGCGCGCACGGCGCATTGGTTTGTCCATTAAGGCGCTTGAGATTGCTGAAGAAAAAGAGGCTGTCGAGCAATATGGCTCATCCGACAGCGGGGCCTCGCTCGGCGATATTCTGGGCGCGGCACTCAATCGTGACGACGCTGGTGACGACAATAGCGACGTCAAAAGTGATGACGGTAAGACGGAAAAGGACTGACAGGCTCATTTCCTGACAAAGTGCAAATCAACGGCGCGACACGTTCGCGCCGTTTTTTTGTGGTTTTTGCGGCTTGACGCCATGCAAGCAGTTTGGCAACGTTCAGTGTCACGAGGAATAAGCTATCATGATCAAGTCAGAACTCGTTGCCCGCATTTCCGAGCAATACCCGCATCTTTATCAGCGCGACGTTGAAGCAATCATCAACCGTATTTTGAACGAAATCGGCGATGCGCTGGGTCGCGGCGACCGCATTGAACTTCGCGGCTTTGGCGCGTTTTCAGTTAAACAGCGGGCCGCTCGCATCGGACGCAACCCGCGCACTGGCGACAGCGTGGCCGTGGCCAAAAAAGTGGCCCCGTTCTTCAAAACCGGCAAAGAGTTGCGCGACCGGCTGAACCACAGAATATCCTGACACCTCTCGTGGCCGCGTTTATTTTCAAAACAATTGCGCGTCTTGTTTTTCTTGTCACCGCGGCCTTGCTTGTTTCACTGGCCGTAAAAAACCGCCAGACGGTTAGCTTCTATTTCAATCCGTTAAACCTTACCGAAAACGGCCCGGCGCTGGATGTGCCGCTTTTTGTGCTGTTGGTCGGTGCGGTATTGTTGGGTGTGTTTCTGGGCATTGTCAGTTTGGGTCTTGACCGGTTTTTCCGCCGCTGAAGTGCGCGGGGGGCTCAGCGCGGAGCCGAGCCCAAGTTCGGATTTGCCAGCCCGCGATGGTGTGCTAAATAAAACGCCGGATACGAAATCGTGAAATTCACCCGCGCTGAAAAATCATCCTGAAACCGGATGGAGTGATCGGCAGAAAATGTTCAGATGAAAGAAAACCCTGTCTATTGCGCCATTGACGTGCCCGAAATTGATGCAGCCGGCCAACTGGCGCAGCAATTGGGGACCCATGTCGGCGGGCTGAAAATCGGCAAGGAGTTTTTCTATGCACATGGGCGGGCCGGCTATCAGAAGTTGGCGGGTTCCGGTCAGAATATATTTCTGGATTTGAAACTGCATGATATTCCAAACACCGTTGCCGCGGCGGTGCGCACGCTGGTGCCACTGGCACCGACTTATCTTAATGTACATGCCGCCGGTGGCGCAGAAATGATGGCTGCCGCCGCCCGCGCCGCGGATAGTGCGGCAGATGAGGCAAAAGTAATACAGCCCAAAATGCTGGCCGTAACGGTTCTGACCAGCCTGTCGGACGCTGATTTGAACGATATCGGCGTTAACGGCACGCCGCGCGAGCAGGTGTTGCGGCTGGCTGCTTTGGCGGCCAAAAACGGCATGGATGGTGTTGTGTGTTCGGCTGAAGAAGTGGAGTTGCTGCGCCGCGAAATGGGCCCGAATTTCAACCTTGTCGTGCCCGGCATTCGTCCCGCAGGGGCCGCCCAGCACGACCAGAAACGCGTGATGACGCCCGAGGCCGCCATTGCCGCCGGTCTTCCGCTGGGCGCGTAGGCCACCACTTCACATTGAAATTCGGAGACTGATGCCGTGCCAATGGCCCACTTGGTCTTCTTGGTCGAGGTCCAGCTGTACTCCATAGTTTAGCCCAAAGGACTCATTTGAAGCACCGATACCCGTCG
>CAJWBV010000190.1 GCA_913020275.1 uncultured Rhodobiaceae bacterium | reverse complement strand
TCACTTTGTAAAGCGGCGGCTGGGCGATGTAGATATGCCCGCGCTCAAACAATTCAGGCATTTGACGGAAAAAGAAGGTGAGCAACAAGGTCCTGATATGAGACCCATCGACATCCGCATCGGTCATGATGACGATGTTGTGGTAGCGAAGTTTGTTAGGATCAAACTCATCCTTTCCGATACCACAACCCAGCGCCGTTACCAAGGTTCCAATCTCTTGGGAGGAGAGCATTTTGTCAAACCGTGCTTTTTCCACGTTCAGAATCTTGCCCTTTAGTGGCAATATGGCCTGGGTGCGCCGATCACGGCCCTGTTTTGCAGACCCACCTGCAGAATCACCCTCAACCAGAAAGATCTCAGACAGAGCGGGGTCTTTTTCCTGACAATCTGCAAGTTTGCCAGGTAGCCCTGCAATGTCCAAGGCACCCTTGCGCCTCGTCATATCGCGTGCCTTACGAGCCGCCTCCCGCGCTCGAGCCGCATCTATCATCTTACCCACGACCGCCTTGGCGTCTTGCGGATGTTCGGCTAAGTATTCGGAAAAAAATTTGCTAAGTTCTTGTTCTACCGCGGTTTTTACCTCACTGGACACCAACTTATCCTTCGTTTGAGAGGAGAATTTTGGGTCCGGTACTTTCACTGAAACCACCGCGGTAATACCCTCTCGCGCATCATCACCCGTAGTGCTTACCTGGGCCTTTTTTAGCATGTTCTCATGCTCGATATAGGTATTTAGGGTGCGCGTCAGCGCGCCGCGAAATCCCGCTAGGTGTGTACCACCATCTCTTTGGGGGATGTTGTTTGTGTAGCAAAAAACTTGTTCCTGGAACGTGTCATTCCACTGCATCGCTACTTCCACACCAATGCCATCTTCGCGCTCGATATTAAAGTGAAAGACCTCGTTCAATGGCTGCTTGTTCTGATTCAGAAACTCCACAAATGCCCGAAGGCCACCTTCGTAGAAAAAGGTATCTTCTTTACCTGTACGCTCTTCCGTGAGTACGATCGAGACACCTGAATTTAGGAACGCCAGCTCTCTAAGGCGCTTTGCGAGCAGCTCGTATTGAAACTTGATGTTATGGAATGTCTCGGGAGAGGGTCGAAAGTAGCACTCCGTGCCGCGCTCTTGAGTTTCCCCTGTCTCAGCCAGAGGCGCCACGGGAACACCGTGCTGATAGGTCTGTTGATAGACTTTGTTGTCACGTCGCACGGTGAGACGAAGCTCGTCGGACAGCGCATTAACCACCGATATGCCTACGCCATGGAGGCCGCCGGAGACTTTATAGCTGTTTTGGTCGAACTTACCGCCGGCGTGCAATTGGGTCATGATGACTTGCGCCGCCGATACGCCCTCTTCGGGGTGCATTTCGGTCGGAATGCCGCGCCCATTATCACCGACTGTCACTGACCCGTCGGCGTTCAGGCAAACCTGCACCGTGTCGCAATGGCCGGCCAACGCCTCGTCAATCGCATTGTCGACCACCTCATACACCATGTGATGCAGGCCGGTGCCGTCATCCGTGTCGCCAATATACATGCCCGGACGCTTGCGCACGGCTTCAAGGCCCTTCAGAACCTTGATCGATGAGGCGCCATATTCGTTTTCTTCCGTTTGTTCGCTCATTTTTGCTTATGTGCCTTTCGGGTTAAATCATCAATAGTGACTGCTCAAAGCTGACTTCCGGACCCCGGCAGAACCGCACCGGCGGCGATATGCAAATGGCTCGTGGCATGGGTGAAATCGGCAAAAGCCGTCGCATCCGTGCCGGTAATCCAGCTTTGCCCGCCCAAATCCTGCAAAATTTCAAACAGGGCCTGCCGACGCGTCGCATCAAGATGCGCGGCCACCTCATCCAAGAGCAATATCGGCACGTCGCCCGTGCGCGCGGCGACACTGCGCGCCTGCGCCATAATAAGCCCGACCAAAAGTCCCTTTTGCTCGCCGGTCGAACATTTCGCGGCGGCCATGTTTTTGGCCGCATGGGTCACATGCAGGTCAGTGCGGTGCGGGCCTTCCAAACTGCGCCCGGCAGCGGCATCGCGCGCGCGTTCGGCTTGCAGGCGTGCGCGCCAGCCATCTTCAACCTCAATCGCCGGTTGCGCCCGCAACACCGCTTCAAGCGTTCCCTCCAGAGCCACCTCGGCGCGGGGGAAAACAGTTTCCGGCATTGCCGCCAAGCCTTCAGCCAAAGCATCCAGCGCGGCCAGACGCGCCGCGGCAATCGCCGTGCCGAGGCTTGCCATATTTTCCTCCAGCCCGTCCAGCCAGCCATTGCCGGAAAATTGCGTGCCCGGTGTTTGCAACAATTTGTTGCGTTCGCGCATGGCGCGCTCATATTGGTTGAGCTGTGTCGACAGACCCGGCACCAGCGTTTGCGCGAAACGGTCGATAAATCTGCGCCGTCCGCCGGCGCTGTCGGTGAAAAGCCTGTCCATGGCCGGTGTCAGCCATAATTGCGGCAGCGCCATGGATATTTTTTCAAACCCGCGGGCGGGCGCGCCGTCGACCCGCAAGTCACGGCCCGTTCCGCCATTGGCAAAGCCGACGCCGACCCGCATTGGCGCGGTGGCGGTGGTGATATCGGCCAACACCGTCCAGCCGTCATCGGCGCCTAAGGTCGCCATGTCATCCAAT
>CAJWBV010000189.1 GCA_913020275.1 uncultured Rhodobiaceae bacterium | reverse complement strand
GCATAATTCTGAATAGGTAATTCGTTAGTGATTGAAAGGTCTTGGGTCAGGCGGGAGAAGGTATATGGCAGAAATGCAAAAAGCGCGACCGGATATTAGCGACTTCGTCAAATCGGCACCGCCGGATTTCAAACATCCGGAAAGTTGTCCGGCGCTGGTGCTCAATGCCGACTTCCGCCCGCTCAGCTATTATCCGCTTTCGCTTTGGGCCTGGCAGGACACGCTGAAGGCGGTGTTTCTGGATCGCGTCAATATTGTGTCCGAATATGATACGATTGTGCGCTCGCCCTCGACCGATTTTGTTCTGCCCAGCGTTGTTTCGCTGAAAACCTACGTAAAGCCGCCGCGTCATCCGGCGTTCACACGGTTTAACGTGTTTTTGCGCGACGGTTTTAGTTGCCAATATTGCGGGTCACCGCAGGATTTGACCTTTGACCATGTTATTCCGCGCCGCGCCGGTGGCCGCACGACATGGGAAAATGTTGTGGCGGCATGTAGCCCTTGTAATTTGCGCAAAGGCGGGCGTCTGCCCAAGCAGGCCAATATGGTGCCGCGCAACAAACCGCGCCAGCCGACCGTATATGAATTGCACGAAACCGGCCGGCGGTTTCCGCCGAATTACTGCCATGAAAGCTGGCAAGACTATCTGTATTGGGATACCGAGCTTGAGCCGTAAGCGCGGTGAAAATCAATAGCACTCAGTAACGCTCAGACGCGCGAATGGCGGCGCGACACCCAAGCCGTATAATCCGGGTCATAATTTCATATCCCGGGGCTTCTTCGGCACCTGCGTCCAACGCGGTTTGGCGATGTTCGGCTTCATCGGCACGAAATTGCGTGATTGCCGCCGACAAATCCGCTTCCCCGTCATAAGTTTCAAGCTCGTTTTCCTGAGCGGCATAATGCGCGTCAATCTCTGCTTCAACGGCGGCTGTGCAGGCCATGGCAGCCTTTTCGCCCATCAGCGCGGTTACGGCACCCAGCGCAAACCCGGCCATATTCCACGCCGGGCCAAAAACCGTCGGGCGCACACGGCGCGCGGTTATGAGTTGGTCAAAATGGTCAAGATGGGTTTGCTCATGCTTTGCCATTTCACGGATGAGATCGGCTGTTTTTTCCATTCCCGGTACATGGGCGAAGACGGCAAGTTGACCGTCATAAATACGCACCGCGCCATGTTCGCCGGCATGGTCAACGCGGATCATTTCGGCAATTCGCTCCGGTGTGGATGCCGATGCAGGCTTCTGTGCGGATTTCTGTTTCGTCATTTGATCGTTTCCTAACGGGTTTGTTGAGGCAGTGTTCGCGTTGCGCCGTGCCACGCCAAAAGTGCCAGACCACTACTCGCTAGAAAATTATACCCTGCCATAGATATGCCGAAAAGCGTGAAAGCTGCTTCATCACAGCGCACCGGCTTGGCGCGTGCCATGGCGTTCAGCAAATCGGCTGTGGTTTCAAATCCGACCGACCCGCCGCCGCAGCCGGACGGCCCGGCCCAAAGCCCGTATTCCACTCCGGCATGGTAAAAGCCCAAAGCCGCACCAAGCGCGAAAATAAGACCCACGGGCACCAGCAGCCCCTGTAAGGCAATCGGCGCGCGATGCGCTCCGACCCAGATAAGTGCCGTCAGCGGCAAGGCGATGTAATACGGCCAGCGTTGTTGGAGGCACAGCGCGCAAGGGGTCAACCCGCCCCAAATCTCGCTCATAAGCGCGGTTGCCAATATGCCCGTGCCTGCCAGCGTGATAATGAGTGCGTGAGTTCTGAAATCGGTCTGCATGGGTCCAAATTTCCTAATGCCGCAGGAAAAGATAGACAAGCAGAGCCAGTGCGAGCACGCCGGTTACCGCCGACATGCGGGCAAAATTGCGTTCAAATTGCCGGCGCATGCCCGGCCCCAAATAATAGGCTCCGGCGGCAACCAGATAGAACCGCAAACCCCGCCCGACAAGGCTTGTGACAAAAAAACCGAACAATGGCAGGCCGGCAACGCCGCTGGCAATGGTGGCGATTTTGAACGGCAAAAAAGTAACCGCCGCGGCCAGCAAGACCAACAACCCCCATTCGACATAAAATGCCTGAAAACTGTCAAACGCCTCTTGCCCGCCATAGAGGAAAACAATTTGGCTGCCGAGTGTGTCCCAGAACAGGGCGCCGATGGCATATCCCAACAACGCACCCAGCGCCGATGTGATCGTGGTGATTGCCGCCAATGTCCAAGCACGCGCGCGCGCGCTGAAAATCATCGGCACCAGCAAAAGGTCGGGCGGCACCGGGAAGACGGAGCTTTCGATAAACGACACTGCGCCCAGTACCCAGCCTGCGCGGCGGTGGGCGGAGAGCCTCAAAACGGCGTCATAAAGCGGTCGCAGCATGCGCGAACTATATAGGGGCAGGCAGGCCAGGGAAAGGGATAAGGATTAAGGGAAAGGGGACGCGCGCTCTTGCCGCAAGCAAAACATGGACGCTGGCCGGCCGCTTCTGTATACTGGCGTTAAGCGAGCCCTCGTGGCGGAATTGGTAGACGCGACGGATTCAAAATCCGTTTCTTTCAACGGAGTGTCGGTTCGAGTCCGACCGAGGGCCCCATAAGACAGAACTATGACCCGCATGAGGGTCTTGTGAGGATTTTATATGT
>CAJWBV010000188.1 GCA_913020275.1 uncultured Rhodobiaceae bacterium | reverse complement strand
CAATCGCCATGGACAGAAAATAGACGCCCCCAACGATTATTGCCGTCATTACCAGTCCCAGCGCCACGCGCCAGATGCTTGTCTCACCGTTCATCTATGCTCCCCCATCACGCCCGGTTTTGGGGCTTAATTTAATCGGTTTTCCGCTGGCGTAGAATAAATGTCGCGCTCGCACTGCCAACCAATTCATTATGATTGTTATAAAGGGTCGCATCTGCAAAAGCGATAGATTTGCCTATTCTTTGCACCTGCCCCTTTGCCAGATAATCGCCAGGCGCACCGGCTTTGAGATAGCTTGTTTTAAGCTCCAGCGTGGCGTGACCGGCATATTTTTCCATGTCCAATCGGCTTCTTATGGCGACACCACAGGCCGTATCAAGCATTGTTGCATAAGCGCCGCCATGCAAAACGCCCTGCATGTTGATGAAAGCTTCGCTGATCGTGAATCCGACCTCGACCTCACCGGTGTCGGTGTCGAAGGCCAGAATTTTGCGGCCGATGAGTTTAGCGAGTTCGCTGTCGGGCGTGACGGAAGCGTCCTTGGGTAGATCGCGCATTATGCCGCTCTCCCAACTATGTCATGGGCCCCAAGGCGCGACATTAATTGCGCGAGATTTTTCAGTGATGGGTCAAGCGGCTGTCCCTGTTGGGCGAAGAAGCCGACCGTGACATAAAATATAATGTCCACATATGTCAGCTTGTCACCGCATATGAAACTCTGTCCGTCCAGCAAAGGGTCGAGCCAGGCAAGCCCTTCCTGTGCAATGGTTTTGGCCGGTTCGGAAATGCCGTCATGGAGGGTAATGCGGGAGCCGAAAAACTTGCGCCCCTCGCCATGCCGGTAGCCCAGCACCATTGGCGCGAAAATCAGAAAATCGCATTGGCGCATCCGCATCCGCGTCACGCCGCGTTCGGCGGCTGTTTCGCCGGTCAGAACCGGATCGGGCTTAATCTCGTCAAGATATTCGGCAATCGCCGACAGCTCGGCAATCGTGACCCCGTCATCCGTCACCAGACAGGGCAATTGCCCGGCCGGATTAATGCGCAAATAATCATCTTGCCGGTTTTCCAACCCCAGCATATCTACCTCGACAATCTGCGGGTCGATTTCTTTGAGCGCGAAAAGAATGCGCGCAATATGAGGGCTGGGGCCAATCGGCGAGGTGTATAGTTTCATTGGATATTCCTTTGCAGACATAGCCCACCTAACAGTGGTACAAATTCTTCGCATAAAACAACGACAGAGTTCAACCGCCGACCGGCGCCCAAGCGCTGGTATCCCGCAAAAATCGCAAGATTTTTCAAGACAATCGCTCAAGAGACTTTGCATGTCGCAAACCGCTACAAAACCATTTTTCGGCTGGTCTGTTCTCGCCGCCACCGCCTATTGCCTGATGATCGGCTCCGGATTGATTTTCTATGCCATGTCGGTTTTCCTTGAAAATATCGTCAGGGAAACCGGATTTTCAGTGGCAAAGGTTTCGGCCGCCAACACACTTTTTTTGTTTAGCTCAGGACTAGCAGGCATTGCCGTTGGCGAATTAATCTCGCGCTTCGACATTCGATACACCATCGCGACCGGCACACTCGTAATGGCGGCGGCTTTTTTTGCCATTCCATCAATGCAAAACCTAACCCATCTTTACGCGCTATATATTGCTTTGGGGGTCGGCTATGCAATGACTGCCCTTGTGCCCGCGACGACGCTTGCGGCGCGTTGGTTCGTGCGCCGTCGGGCACTGGCGCTGGCACTCACTCAGTCTGGACTGTCACTGGGCGGCATTCTGCTTACGCCCATATTGGCAGAACTTATGGGCGCGGGCGGCCTCGCGGCCGTGCGCAGCCCGTTCACCATCATCCTCATTTTGCTGATGCTTCCGATTTCACTTTTCTTCATGCGCCCCGACCCAGCCTCAATGGGTCTGAACCCCGATGGCGACGCACGGGCCGGAGATGGCACAAATCCTGGGAATGACGGCATTGAGGCCGCCCGCGCCGTCCGCTCACGCTTTTTTCTCCTCAGTGCTTTTGCGTCCCTGTTTGCCCTGCTCACACAAGTCGGGGCAATCGCCCATATTTACAGTTGGGCCTTGGAGCGCGCCACGCCGGAAACCGCCACAATAAGTGTTTCACTGCTGGCCGGGTGCTCATTCATATCACGTCTCATTTGCGGAAGTTTTCTGGACAGAATCAGCCTCTACCCGTTTGTCCTCACCTTGTATTTTTTGCAAGGGCTGGCGATGGTGGTCATCGCCTTTGCCAGCGGCGAGGCTTATGTTTTGGCGGCCACCGCATTTTTCGGTGCCATGGTGGGCAATATTCTGATGTCTGGGCCGCTTCTCATCGGGCGCGCCTTCGGCACACGCGATTTCCCCCGTATTCTGAGCTACAACCAGCTGATTATGAATTTCGGAGTAGCCGCGGGCCCGATTTTGATCGGGGCAATCTATGATTTTGGCGGCGGCTATCAAAATGCCTTCCTCGCCGTGGGCGGGTCGAGCGTTCTGGCCTTTCTCCTGTTGCTGGCCGCCGGTTCGCCGGACGCTTGCATACGACAAATCAGCGGCGACCGCGCGGCAAAATAACCTCAAATCACAGGTCGCAATGTCGGGGAAGACTTCCTATTTCAAAGTTATCTAGGCGGCAACGGCCCACCTCGCCCATTAACTTCGA
>CAJWBV010000187.1 GCA_913020275.1 uncultured Rhodobiaceae bacterium | reverse complement strand
GGAGAAACGCACGTGTCTGGCGTGTCCTTGAATGATGGCAGTCTTGTGCCGGCCAATCTGATTGTGCTCGGCATCGGCATTGTGCCCAATACTGAACTGGCCGAAGCTGCTGGCCTAACAATTGACGACGGCATTGTGGTTGACGCGCTGGGGCGCACCAGCCATTCAGATATTTACGCCGCAGGAGACTGCACCAATCATCCCAATGACCTGTTGGACCGCCGCCTGCGGCTGGAAAGCGTTCCAAATGCCATTGATCAGGGCAAGGCGGTCGCCTCGGATATTCTGGGCGCGCCTGTGGCTTATGCGGCTGTTCCGTGGTTCTGGTCGGATCAATATGAAACGAAGCTGCAAATCGCCGGCCTGTCAGACACAGCCGACAGCCTTTGCCTGCGCGGAAGTTATGAGAGCGGCTCATTCGCAATCTTTCACTTTGCCGGAACACAGCTTGTCTGCGTAGAGGCCGTCAATCGTCCGGCCGAATTTATGGCTTCGCGGCAACTCATCAAGGAAGCCGCCGGCGGGCGCGTTTACCAGACCGATATGCTGCTCGACGAAAGCGTAAAGCCGAAAAGCTGGTTGGCCTAACCGCTAGTTCCGATATTCAACGAAAATGGGTGACGACCATGCGCGCTCTTCCACGGGTCGCGTGCATTCATCACTGGCAGCCGTTCTGTCGTCGCCATAACACATATTGACCTTCAGGCAATTGCCTTCGGCGTCATAGGTACATCGCAAATTATCGGCATTGATGCGTTCCGTCGGCTCTTGTATCGCGCGCGCGTAATAGGTTGCCATGCGTTCGCCCTCTGCAAACGCCGGGTCGGAAAAAGTAAACGAACACCCCTCCCCGTCAGCCGGGCATTCATGCACCATCCACGGGTCGTCAATCAATCCGTCAACCTTCTCATCCGGCGTGATTTGCGGCCTGATACGAACGATCTCGATGCGCGTAATCCGCAAGCGTTCATCGCTGGGATTATAACATTCATTGGCGCACAGCTTTTGCACCCGCTCCGCGCCCAAAAGGTCGAGCGTGTCCTCCGGACAGCCGGGTTTTTGTTTGTGCGCACCAACTGCCTTGACTTCAAATACGGGACCTTTGTCGGTGCGCACAGTGCCGCCCATGGGTGTGCCGTCCACCGTATTGAACCACAATAAAATGCGCGGTCCGCTAGTGCCATATGTCTCGCGCCGTTCCAGCGCATCAAAAATAGCATCGCGCGAACGGCCTTGCGAATGCACGGCCGCCAAGCCGCCCGTTGTCCAGAAACTCGCCTGTCTTTCCATCTCAGTGGCGGCAAAGCCCAAATTCATCAACAATTCCGGATCGATGACGTAAGTCTCGGCTGCCGGCTCACCCTTGGGAAATATCCGCGGGCGCCATTGCCCCGAAACGCGGACCGCCTCCGTTTGGCGCAGGCGGTCTATCGGCTTATATCCTGTGCCGGCGCGCGCGCGGTGGTTATCACTGGAAGCAATGAAGCCCCATTTAAAACGCGTTGGCGCACCGTTTTTGTCAAAATTACTCAGCGCGAGAGCATATTGCGCGCTGCCGCCGGGGCGATATCCAAAGGATGGCAGGAAACAATCACGGCACTGGCCGGCATCCAGCCATTCTTCGATTTTTGTGCCCGGCACTGTCAAATGCGCCGCCACACTGCTATTGGCGGCGTTCAGGCGTGCCGCCGCCGCGCGCGCTTCGCATGTCGCGCCATCTTCACCCGCTTCCAAACAACGGTCGCGGATAATTTCGCCGGCCTGCCAACACATCGGCAAATAATCAGGCCGCGGTGCCGGACATGTAGCGGCCAAACCATTTACGGCCGCGGTTACTGATCGCCAATCGCGATATTCCTCGGAATTGCCGTGTCCGGACATGATTTCCAGGAGGCGATAGCGTTCCGGACGGCTTTCAGCTTTCAAGTGTTTGTCAAAAGTCGTGCCGGTTGGTGTGTAAAACCCCCAAGTTGTGCCGTGAGGAATAACCAACGGGTCGACGCCCTGTGCGTCGAGGCTGGCGAATAGCTGGGACGGTGTTTCGGCCACTTCAAAACATGATGCAGGCAGGTCTGCGACAGGCGTGTCAGGGTCGCACAGCGTTGTATCGGCGGCATTTTGCAAAAACCGGCGAATGTCGAAATAATCCTTGCGATTGCTGAAATCCAAAACCGGAAGCGCCAACGGCACCAAATCCTTGCCTTGCGTGCGCAGCGCCCGAACGGTTACACCGCCCGATGCAATCGGGCGTTTGGAAATTTTCGCATCTTCAAGGTCGCGGAAAATGACGTTTTTGTGCCCGTAATGCTCGTCCGGCGTTTGCCCGACTTGTGTCCACTCAAACCCAACAAAGCTGACAAGATCGGGGTCTGTTGCAACGTCCGCCACCGCATTGCAGGCGCGGATACTTTGCTTGGCGTCCTGCCAGCGTTTCGGGGTTGATGCCTCTGCGTGGTCGGTAATCGCCCAGAAATCTATCGCCGAACAATGGCGGGCAAAATCACATGCATCGGCCAGCGGATGTGCGCCTTCGCCGCCGTAAATCGGCAGCGACCACAAAAACGCATCCGTCGAATTGGTTGTATGAACATGCAAGTCCCCGAACAATATCTGCTTGTCGGTGCCGACCTTCATGCCCTGCGCGACAGCTTGTTGTTCAGCTTCACGTGTTTGC
>CAJWBV010000186.1 GCA_913020275.1 uncultured Rhodobiaceae bacterium | reverse complement strand
CAGCTCGGTGCGGGATGCGGTTTGGAAAGAAAGGGATGAGGAGATGGATAAATGACCCAGCCAATCGCCAAGGTTTCAGACATTATTTTTGTGCGCTTTCAGTTGCGCGACCTCGACGCACAAGCCGCCTATCTGGAAGATTTCGGTATGACGGCGGTGCAAATATCCGATGCGGCGATCCACTATCGCGGCACCGGCTCGGACGCCTATATCTATGCTGGTGAAAAAGGTGAGGCGGATGTGTTTATTGCCGCCGGCTACCGAGTCGACACCATGGCCGAGCTGGAAGCCTTGGCCGAAAGCCAAGGCGTCGAAATTCAAGACGGCGACGCGCTGATTGGCGGCAAAATGGTGCGCCTCAGTGACCCAGATGGTCTTGGTGTTGAGGTTTATTACGGCGTCAACACGCTTGACCCAACCGATGAGAGCGTGCCGGTGCTGAACTCCGGCAAGCAAAAAAACCGCCTCAATCAAGCCCAGCGTTTCGGCAGCGGCGCGGGCGAATGGTCGATGGATGACGAGGGCAATATGCGCTACGCCCTGCCCAGCAGTGTCATGCGGCTCGGTCATACGGCAATTAATGTCAAAGACGGACCGACCAGCATTGCTTGGTACCACGATGTGCTGGGGATGATTGTCTCCGACAATATTATCGGCCCTGACGGGAATGTCGGCGGGGCGTTTATCCGCTGCGATAATGGCGATATGCCGAGCGACCACCACACGCTGAACGTGGTTGCCCTGCCATCAGAAGCCGCTCCGTTTCACGGCACATTCGGCCATGCCGGGTTCGAACTGGAAAAATCGCTTGATGATTTGATGGCCGGTCATTTCCATATGAAAACCACGGGAAAATATATCCACGAATGGGGCATTGGCCGTCATCTTCTGGGCAGTCAGCTTTACGATTACTGGCGCGATCCGGCTGGCTTTATTCTGGAGCATTGGACCGATGGCGACCTGATGACCGCCGACCAGCCCCCCCAAGATGTGTCGATTGTCGACGTCATTAAAGGCCAATATGGGCCGATACCTCATTCCAGTTTCAACATGTCATTGCCGGTCGAGGCGGTGGATGAATTTCGTGAAGCCCTGCCCAGCTTGACGGAAATGATTGTCAAAGCCGTTGAAGGCCCGAAAACATAGAAAGCGCGGTTCGAATGTCGCACAACCCTGCACCACTCCACGATGTAATTATCGTCGGTGGGGGCCCAAGCGGTATGATGGCTGCTTTACTTTTGGCTAAGCATGGGTTGACCAGCCGTATCGTCGAGCGGCGAGAAACGATTTTGCAGGCCCCACGCGCCCATGCGGTGAACGGCAAAACGATCGAAATTTGCAGTTCGGCAGGCATTCCGGCAGACGAGATATACACCGTAGGCATGCCAACGTCGCGCGGGGGTATGGTCAATTTCTGGTCGACCCTTTCGGGCACTTATTTGGGCGGACTGCCTTATGAGCGCCAAGACGAGGCCGTGCTTGATCTGGTGTCTTACAAGCTGGTCAATATTTCGCAGCCGAAATTTGAAGCCATATTGGCGCGCCATGTCGAGGCCAATGACATGATTACCCTGTCGCGCGGTGTGACGGCGGGGGAACTTGTCAAAAATGATGATGGCATCACGCTGGCGGTTGAAGGCGCCGATGCGGACAGGCTGAACGCCGATTATTTGATTGCGGCAGATGGTGCGGGCTCCAGTCTGCGCCGTCAAATGGGCATTGAGATGGAAGGGCCGGACGCGCTTCAGCATTTCATCACAGTACATTTTCACGCCGATTTATCAGGGCTTATCGGTGACAAGCCGGGGATTTTGCATTGGATTATGGAGCCGTCCGCCAGCGGCACGCTGATTTCTTATGATGACGGTCAAAACTGGGTTTTGATGCATGGCTGTCCGCCCGGCCAGGAAGACCCGAAACTCTATGATGAGGCGCGTTGTTTGGCTCTGATTAACGCAGCACTCGGCCGCGATGATATTGAGGTCGCGATGAAAAATGTCAGCCCGTGGGTGATGACGGCGCAAGTCGCTGCCCGTTACCGTCACGGGCGCGCTTTTTTACTGGGCGATGCGGCACATCGTTTTCCGCCGGCCGGTGGACTTGGGCTCAATACAGGCATGGGGGACGCACAAAATCTCGCCTGGAAATTGGCCATGGTCAAAAACGGCATGGCCGATGACTGCTTGCTCGACAGCTATGGCAGTGAGCGCAAGGCCGTGGCCGAAACCAATAGCGCGCAAAGCATGGAAAACGCCATGCGCATGTTTGAATTGCATGGTTTCTTGCTTGGATCCGAACCGGAAAACATGCAAGCGCATTTCGATGCGATTTGTTCTAATGCCTCCAATTCTCCCGAACTGGCCGCCGCAATAGCTGCGCAAAAGCCCCATTTTGACAGTTTACGCCTGCAGGTCGGCTATAGCTATGGCGAGCATGATGATACGCGCTTGGGTATTGACGATTACCGCCCGCTTTTCCGTATCGGCGATAGTGTGCCGCATCATAAGGTGACAATAAACGGCGCTGATATTTCGCTCACCGAATATCTGCAAGGGGCTCAATTTACCCTTTTGGTCAGCCGCCATCATCAGCCGCCAAAAGGCGAAATCGCGCACTTAAGAATATCGCATGACGGCACGGATTTCATCGGTGATTGGTCGGCCGAACTTGCGGAA
>CAJWBV010000185.1 GCA_913020275.1 uncultured Rhodobiaceae bacterium | reverse complement strand
CGCCCAGCGTCAACTCCTGCGCGGGTCGGTCGAAATAAGTCTGCGCAGCGGCCTGCACCCCATAAGAGCC
The DNA here is from genome assembly GCA_913020275.1 of uncultured Rhodobiaceae bacterium. GTDB lineage: Bacteria > Pseudomonadota > Alphaproteobacteria > RS24 > RS24 > UBA7378. The sequence goes on along the minus strand of CAJWBV010000185.1, from coordinate 2,646 downwards.
GGCACCGAAATAAACGCGGTTGAAATAAAGCGCCATGATTTCCTGCTTCGACAGGCGCGCCTCCATCCAGAAGGCCAGCAATAATTCCTGCACCTTGCGCTTGAACGTGCGGTCCGGCGTCAAAAACACGTTTTTGGCAAGTTGCTGGGTCAGCGTCGACCCGCCCTGCACAAAACGACCGGCCCGCAGATTGGCGAACATGGCCCGCGCCAGCCCACGCGGGTCTACCCCGTAATGGGAAAAAAACCGCCGATCTTCAATGGCAATAACCGCCTGAACCAAATCCGGCGGCAAATCTCCATAGCGCAATGGCGCGCCGGTATTGCGCCCGCGTTGCGACAAAGGCGTGTCGTCGCGGGCATAAAGGCGCACTTCCGGACTGCGCGACACCGACCACAACCCGTCCGTGTCGGGCATGTCGAGTGCGTAGTAGAAAATCAGTCCGGCAAGCCCGATGCCCGCCCACAGTGTGACCACAAGCCCCCAGTAAAACAAAAACCCAAATCGCGACCGTGAACGCGGTTTCGGCTTGGACTTTGACCCCGATTGGGATTTTCGCGCGGGCGAGCGCTTGACATTATTACCGGTCATGACCCCGTTCCCCGCTCTGTTCAGGTATCGAGATTGGTTACCGCCAGCGCATTTGTCTGGATGAATTGGCGGCGCGGTTCGACAACATCGCCCATGAGTTGCTCAAAAAGGTCGTTGCTTTCCGCCACATCCTGCACGCGTACCTGCAACAGCGCACGGGCATCGCGGTCCAGCGTTGTCTGCCAGAGCTGATCAGGGTTCATCTCGCCCAGACCCTTGTAACGCTGCAGGCTGATCCCCTGCTGGCCGTGTTCAAGCACCGTATCGAGCAGTTGTAACGGCGTGCCTACAGTAATTGTTTGGTCTTTGATGGTCAGGCTGGCTGGATCCAGATAGACCGCCTGCAAAGCCCCGGCCATGGCATCAAGGCGGCGCGCATCGGCTGATGCAATCAGCGGCCCGTCAATCTTGACGCTTTCGCTGACCCCGCGCAATTCGCGCGTGAACACCAGACCGCCATCGCCCGACGGTGTGCCCTCCCAGCCGCGCTCCACCTCGTCGAGCATGCGGTTGAGGCGGGCCGCGATATAGGACGAGCTCTGCTCAGCCAGTTCGGGTTTCGACATAATGTCGGGCGTCAGGGCGCCGGCAATGGCGGTTTGCTCAATAATGAATTTCGGATAGCGCGACGGCAATGTGTCAAGAATGGCGCGGATCGCGCGCGCCTGTTTAACAAGTTCGACCAGGTCGGCACCGCTGCGCTGTTCGCCCGATGCCATTGTCAGTACGGCTTCGCTCAGCCCCGCCTCTATCAGGTAATCTTCCAGCGCACCCTCATCTTTCAAATAGGTTTCCGAGCTTTGCCGCTTGATTTTATAAAGCGGCGGCTGGGCGATATAGAGATAGCCGCCCTCAATAACTTCCGGCATTTGGCGGTAGAAAAAGGTCAGGAGCAGCGTGCGGATATGCGCGCCATCAACATCGGCATCGGTCATGATGATGATTTTGTGATAGCGCAATTTTTCGATATCGAAATCTTCGCGGCCAATGCCCGTGCCGAGCGCGGTAATTAGCGTGCCGATCTCATTTGACGACAGCATTTTGTCGAAACGCGCACGCTCGACATTCAAAATTTTACCGCGCAAGGGCAACACAGCCTGATTGGACCGGTTGCGCGCCTGTTTTGCGGAGCCGCCGGCGCTGTCGCCCTCGACAATGAACAATTCAGCGCGAGCCGGGTCGCGCTCCTGGCAATCGGCCAGCTTCCCCGGCAGACTGGAAACATCAAGCGCGCCTTTGCGCCGCGTCAGTTCGCGGGCTTTGCGCGCCGCTTCACGCGCGGCGGCCGCCTCCACCACCTTATTGATAATTTCGCGCGCCTCATTAGGGTGTTCCTCAAACCAGTTGGTGAGTACGTCATTGACAATGCTCTCGACAACCGGACGCACTTCCGAGGACACGAGCTTGTCTTTGGTCTGGCTGGAAAACTTCGGGTCCGGCACCTTGACCGAAAGCACCGCGGTCAGCCCCTCACGGCAATCATCGCCGGTCAGCGACACTTTCTCCTTTTTGGCAAGCCCGGACTGGTTGGCATAATTATTCACCGTGCGGGTCAACGCCCCGCGAAAACCGGCCAAATGCGTACCGCCATCACGCTGGGGTATATTATTGGTGAAGCACAAAACCGTCTCGTGATAGCTGTCATTCCACCACAGCGCCAATTCGACGCCGATATCGTCCTGCTCGGATTGCAGCGTCACCGGCACTTCAATCAGCGCGGATTTGTTTCTGTCGAGATAGCGCACAAAAGCTTCCAAGCCGCCTTCAAATGTCAGATCGACAATGCGCGGCTCGGGCCCTCGGCGGTCTTCCAGCGTGATCGACACGCCGCTGTTCAAAAATGCCAGCTCGCGCAAACGGTGTTCCAGCGTGTCGAAGCTGAACTCGGTCATGGAAAAAGTTTGCGCCGAGGGATGAAACGTTACTTGCGTGCCGCTCACATCCGTGTCGCCCGCAATGGCAAGGTCGGCCTCCGCCTCGCCATGCACAAAGCGCATTTCGTGGGTTTTACCGTCACGGTGAATAACCAACTCAAGCCAGTCCGACAGCGCATTG
>CAJWBV010000184.1 GCA_913020275.1 uncultured Rhodobiaceae bacterium | reverse complement strand
GCACGCCGCCGACGTCGAACAGGTCCTTGGCCACGTATTTGCCGCCCGGCTTCAGGTCGGCGATGTAGGGCGTGGACTTGAAGATGTCGCAGACGTCCTGCAGCGAGAAATCGATGCCCGCTTCATGCGCCATGGCCGGCAGGTGCAGCGCGCCATTGGTCGAACCACCCGTGGCCGCCACCACCGTGGCCGCATTTTCCATCGACTTGCGCGTTACGATATCGCGCGGGCGGATATTATTGGCAATCAGGTTCATCACCGCCTTGCCGGAAGCCTCGGCATAGGCATCGCGGCTTTCATATGGGGCCGGTGCGCCGGCGGAATTGGGCAAGGCCAACCCGATCGCCTCAGACACACATGCCATGGTATTGGCCGTAAACTGCCCGCCGCACGCCCCCGCACTGGGGCACGCCACGCATTCCAGCTCGTGCAATTCATCATCTGGCATGTTGCCCGCGGCGTGCTGGCCAACGGCCTCAAACACATCCAGCACGGTGACATCTCTGCCCTTAAACTCACCGGGCATAATCGAGCCGCCATACATGAACACGCTGGGCACATTGAGGCGCAGCATCGCCATCATCAGCCCGGGCAGTGATTTATCGCACCCTGCCAGCCCAATCATGGCGTCATAGCAATGGCCGCGCATGGTCAGCTCCACGCTGTCGGCAATCACCTCGCGCGAGATGAGCGACGATTTCATGCCCTCGTGCCCCATGGCAATGCCGTCGGTCACGGTGATGGTGCAAAATTCGCGCGGCGTGCCTGAGGCCGATTTAACGCCCGCTTTGGCGGCTTGGGCCTGCCGCATCAGCGCGATATTGCACGGCGCGGCCTCGTTCCAGCACGACACCACACCGACAAAAGGCTGTGCGATCTCTTCTTCGGTCATGCCCATCGCATAGTAATACGACCGGTGCGGCGCACGCTCCGGCCCGACCGAAACATGGCGGCTCGGCAGCTTGGATTTGTCAAATTCTGTCATCGCGCATCTCCCAATGGCTCTCTGCGGGTTTGTAGCAAGAATAATTCAACCAGGCGAGAAAGAATCCGCTACATCTGGGGGATGGAGATCCATTTTTTGCTTTTTTTTGCCGGTCTTGTCGGCGGCACCATGAACGCGCTGGCCGGTGGCGGCAGCGGTGTCACCTTCGCCGCGCTGGTGGTTTCCGGCATGCCGCCCATCATTGCCAATGCCACCAACACATTTGCCGCAACTTTGGGCTATATCACCGGCGCGCTGGGCTATCGCAACCATTTAACCGCCGTGCGCCGCGACCTCGTCTGGCAGGTGCCTGTTGCGTTTGTGGGCGGTCTGTTGGGGGGCTGGCTGTTGCTGCGAACAGATGCGGAGATATTTTCTGCCGCCGTGCCGTGGTTGCTCCTATTCGCGACATTGCTATTTATGCTGGGCGGCCAGCTTGAGCGCCTTGCGGCGCGCACCAGCGCGCGCCAACTTTGGATTATCGGCGCGCTGGCGCTGTTTCTCACCTGCATCTATGGCGGTTATTTCAATGGCGGATTTGGAATTCTCACCCTCGCCGCCCTGTCGCTGGCGGGCTATACGCAAGTGCGCACCATGCAGGGGTTGAAGCTGATTTTCGCCACCGTCTCGTCCATTTCGGCGCTGGTCTTGTTTATCGGCGCGGGCGTGGTTGATTATGTCGGCGGGCTGGCGGTGATGGCAGGCATCGGGCTCGGCAGCTACGGCGCGGCGCGGCTGACCGATTATGTGTCCGACAAAACCGTGCGTCACATCAGCCTCGCCATTTGCATCGGCGTCACGGCCTACGCATTTTACGTGGAATATGGTTAGGCTAGACGAGCCAGTGCCGAATTGAGCTTATCGCGCCGCGCTTCTTCTTCCAACAGGCGCGCGCGGTTTTCGGCGAGCACCTCTTCGGGTGCTTTTGCCAGAAAACCTTCATTGCTCAATTTGCCCGACAGCTTTTTAATCTCGCCCTCGGTTTTGCCGATTTCCTTTTGCAGACGCGCACGCTCGGCAGCAATGTCAATGACATCGGCAAGCGGCAGGGCAAAAATCGCCTCCCCCAAAACCGTTTGCGCTGAACCGGACGGCACGGTCTCGGCAAATGAAATATCCGAAACCCGCGCCAGACGCTTCAGCGTATCGCCGGTCGCCGTCAAACGCGCTTGCGTTTGCGGGCCCGCATCAATCGCCACCAGAGGCACTTGCGCACCGGCGGGCACATTCATTTCAGCACGTACCGAGCGAATTTCGGTGATGGCCCCAATCAGCCAGCCAATTTCGGCCATGGCCTCTGCATCCACCAAATTCTCGGACAAGTTCGGCCAGTGGTCGAGCATCAAATAGCCGTCGCGCGTGTCGCTTTTGGTCCATAATTCCTCTGTTACAAAAGGCATAAAGGGGTGCAACAGCCGAAGCGCATGGTCAAGCGCCCATTTGGTTGCCTCCTGCACTTCAGCTTTAGCAGAAACGTCCTCGCCCTGCAGCACGGGCTTGGCAAGCTCAACATACCAGTCACAAAAATTATTCCAAATGAACTGGTAAACCCCATTGGCGGCATCGTTAAACCGATAGGCTTCTATGGCTTGCGTGACGGTGTTTTGCGCATGCACCGCCACCGAGCAACCCCGCCTGTCTCATCATGATCTGCGGCTCCGCTTTCAGAACGACTGGGTCATCGCATACCTTGTTTCCCAAATCGCGGTTATCGTACTGCTGTTGGCTGGTGTTGCT
>CAJWBV010000183.1 GCA_913020275.1 uncultured Rhodobiaceae bacterium | reverse complement strand
AACGCGACGAGCCTCCATATCGATCCGGATGATGAGCGACCAGCCGTCCGCTTCCGCGCCGAGGGCCGAATTGAAGATCTGGGGCCCGCCCCCCTCGTCTCGCACCCCGATCTCGTCGCGGCGGCGCGCCGCTTCGCGGACAGCGGCAAATGCTTCTTCCAACACATCGTCCAGCGTCTCGCCATTTGCCAGACGCGCCTTTAAAGCAGATGTCGTGGCGCGCAAAGCGTCGTCAGACAAAGCTTCAAAGTCCGGTTCCAGCGCGTTGATGCGGAGGACGCGCGCCTGATAGGATTTCAGCTTGCGCTCATTGACCGAACCGAACAGGCGGCGGGCAAGGCTTTCTAATCCGAGCATAAACAATCTCCAGCGCAAATCTGACCGCGTGTGATGCGGGATGTGTTTGATGTAAGGGGCAAGGCCGCGCGTGTCAATCGACCGGCCTGCAGGAAACAGCGTGGAGAAAAGCTCTTGTTTGGCGCGCATGACCCGTTCAATATGCGACCAACACGGAAAAGGACAATTCATGCAACTTCATCATGCTCTCCCAATAAGGCAAATTTTTATCGTCGCGCTCGCCCTTGTTTTTCTGTCGGGGCCTGATGCCGTGGCGCAAAATCAAATATCCGAGGGCACGGTTGCGACCGTTGACGGCATTGCGATTACCTATAATGACGTGTCGCTGGTCGAAGATGAATTAATGGCTGTTTACGGTCAGTTGCCGGAAGAACAGCGGTTTCAAACGCTGGTCGGCTATATGGTCAATCGCATCCTCGCATCCGAAGCGGCCAAAAAAGCCGGGCTGGAGAACGACGCCGATGTCGCCAAAATAAAGGCCTTTATGGAGCGCAAGGCGTTGCAAGACGTATACATTGCCAAAATGCTGATGGAGCGTGTGCGCGAAGAAGACGTGACAGCCTATTATGACAAGGAAATTAAAAACGGCCCTGTGGAAGAAGAAGTGCGCGCGCGCCATATTTTGCTGGACAATCGCGAAGCGGCTGATGCGGTTGTGGCCGATTTGGAAAACGGGGCCGATTTTGCCGCCCTTGCCAAGGAACGCTCGAAAGGGCCGTCCGGTCCGTCGGGGGGTGATTTGGGATATTTCAGCAAACAATCCATGGTGCCGGCATTTAGCGATGCGGCCTTCAAGCTGGCTGCGGGCGAAACATCACCGCCCGTGCAGACCCAGTTTGGCTGGCATGTAATCCGTGTCGAAGACCGGCGCAATCGCCCGGTGCCGCCGCTTGATCAGGTGCGCGATCAGATTTACCAATTGCTGATCAGCGAAGCCCAGCGCGATATTTACGACGAAATGCGCGCAAAAGCTTCGGTCGATCTTGTCGATATGCCGGGTGTGTCGGAGTAAAATTCATGTCGGATGAACTGCCCGTTTCGCCCTTTGCGCCGCAGGCCTTTCCGCCATTGCCGCCGATTGCGGGTATGCATATTTTTGCCGCACAAACGGGCGTAAAATATACCGGACGCCCCGATTTCATGCTGGCCGAGTTTTCCAAATCCGCCCGCGTCGCCGGCGTTTTTACAAAATCCAAAATGCCGTCGGCACCGGTCGATCTATCGCGCGAAAATCTGGCGGCGGGCGGCGGACGCATTCGCGGGTTGGGTGTCAATGCCGGCAATGCCAATGCCTTTACAGGTGCCGCCGGCGCGCGCGCCGCAGGACGCACAGCCAGGGCACTGGCAAAACGCCTGCGTGCAGAAGAGACGGAAATATTCCTCGCGTCAACCGGCGTGATAGGCGAAACGCTGGACCCGGCGCCGCTTGTCTCGGCGGTAAAATCGGCACGCTTCGGGATCGACCAGACCTCTGACTGGCTTGCCGCCGCGCAAGCAATTATGACGACCGACACATTTGCCAAAGGCGCGACGCGAACGGCAAAAATCGGCAAGCAGAATATCCGTATCAATGCCATTGCCAAGGGTTCGGGCATGATCGCGCCGGATATGGCAACCATGCTGGCTTTTGTGTTCACCGATGCGGCACTGCCCGCCCGCCTCCTGCGCGCCCTGCTTTTGGAAGCGACGGATAAAAGTTTCAACGCCATCACGGTCGATGGCGACACTTCAACGTCGGATACATGCCTGCTCGTGGCAACAGGTGCCCAAAGGGCTGACGGCCCCGCCATACGCCGGCTTGACGATCCGCGCCTCGCGCAATTTCGAAAAGCCCTGACGGATGTGATGCAGGATGTCGCCATACAGGTTGTGTGCGACGGCGAAGGCGTCAGCAAACTCATGACAGTGGATGTGTCCGGCGCAGAGGATGACGCCGCGGCACGGCGCATCGGGCTTGCCATCGGCAATTCGCCACTGGTCAAAACGGCTGTTGCCGGCGCGGATGCAAATTGGGGGCGCATTGTCATGGCGGTGGGCAAGTCCGGCGAACGTGTCGATCGCGACCGTCTGTCGATCGAGATTGGCGGGCATAAAGTGGCGCGCCGTGGCCGCGTGGTGCCGGGCTATGACGAAGCGCCCGTCGCCCGCCACATGCAAGGCCAACGCATACACATTGCCGTTGATGTCGGTGCGGCGGACGGCAAGGCGAAAGGGTGCACCCGCATTTGGGCCAGTGATTTAACGCATGGCTATATTTCGATCAATGCCGATTACCGAAGCTAATCACCTAGTTCTGGTCGTCGCCTGCGCGCTGGTCGATGCAGATGGACGCGTGCTCGTGGCCCAGCGTCCGGCGGGGCGTAGCATGGCGGGCATG
>CAJWBV010000182.1 GCA_913020275.1 uncultured Rhodobiaceae bacterium | reverse complement strand
TGGGCGATTTTTACGAACTTTTCTTTGACGATGCGGTAACAGCCGCGGCTGCCCTCGACATCACCCTGACCCAGCGCGGCCAGCATCTCGGCCAAGATGTGCCCATGTGCGGGGTGCCGGTGCATGCCGCCGAAAGCTATCTTGAGCGGCTCATACGACAAGGGCACCGTGTTGCCGTTTGCGAGCAGATGGAAGACCCCGCCGAGGCCAAAAAACGCGGTGCCAAAGCCGTTGTGCGCCGCGATGTGGTGCGTCTGGTGACGCCCGGCACATTGAGCGAGGAGGCGCTTTTGGATGCGCGCGCCAATAATTTTCTCGCCGCGCTGGCGCCGGTGGGCGAGGATTTGGCACTGGCCTGGTTGGACATGTCGACAGGTGTGTTTGCCGTGTGCCATAGCGATACCGAGGACCTGGGCGCGCTTCTGGCGCGGCTCTCGCCCAGCGAGATATTATTGCCCTCTAATTTTGATGCCGATTTTGGTGCCGAATATACGGTGCTGGAAACCGAAATCCTGTCTTCGGAACGGGCCGCCCATGTTCTGAGCGACTATTTCAATGTCGCCAACCCGTCACTGTTGGGGGATTTATCGCGCGCGCATATTGCCGCTTGCGGCACATTGCTCGCCTATTTGCAGCAAACCCAGATTGCACACATGCCGCGCCTTGCCCGTCCGCTTATTGAAGCGCCGGAGCATCATTTGGGGCTGGATGCGGCAACGCGGGCAAACCTTGAACTGACCCACACCCAGACAGGTGAAAAAACCGGCAGTTTGCTTGCGACCATTGACATGACGGTTTCGGCGGCAGGTGCGCGCGAATTGGCAGACCGGCTGGCCGCCCCGTTGGGGGATATGGGCGCAATTTGTGCGCGGCATCAGGCGGTGCGGTTTTTTGTCGATGAAAGCGCGGCGCGCGAAGATCTTCGCCAACAGCTCAAAAACCTGCCCGATATGATGCGTGCCTTGAGCCGACTGGTGTTGGCGCGCGCGGGGCCGCGCGATTTGCAGGCACTTGGCGTCGGTCTGCAAGGCGGCGAGGCGGTGCGTGCGCGGCTGTCAAATATCGAAGTGGCCGCCGGTTTGCCAGAAGAGATCAACGCCATGCTGACCCCGCTCACCTGTTTCGGTTCGGATGAAGCCTCCAGGCGCCTGACACAATTGGTCGAAACTTTGCACGCCGCGCTGGGCGACACGCTGCCCGTTCTGGCCCGCGATGGCGGTTTCGTGCGCGATGGCTATCACGCGCCGCTAGATCAAGCGCGCGAATTGAGCAGTGAAAGCCGCAGGGTGATTGCCGGCCTGCAGGCCCGCTACAGCTCTGAAACCGAGATCAAGGCGCTTAAGATCAAACATAATGGCGTGCTGGGTTACCACATTGAGGTACCCGCCCAGCACGGCGACCGGCTAATGGCACCGCCGCTCAATGAAATTTTCATCCACCGCCAGACGCTGGCAAATTCGGTGCGCTTTTCCTCCGAGGAGCTTTCTTCGTTGGCGGGAAAAATAAGCCGTGCCGCGGAAACCGCTTTGGCGCTGGAAACCGAAATTTTCGAACAGTTGCGCGAAGAAGCTGTCGCGTTGGCCGATGAGATTGAAGCCTGCGCGAAAGCCCTGGCCGCGCTGGATGTAACCACCGCTCTGGCGAGCCTCGCCGCGGCACGCGATTGGGTGCAGCCTGAAATGCGCGATGATTTGGTGTTTGATATTCGCGGCGGTCGTCATCCGGTGGTGGAGGCTGCGCTGTTGGCCGATGGCGGTGGCCCGTTTATTCCCAATGATTGCGCATTGGACGGAGCCGCAAATGCGCACGCCCGCCTGACCCTGCTGACGGGCCCGAACATGGCCGGCAAATCGACTTATTTGCGCCAGAACGCCTTGATTGCCATTCTCGCGCATATGGGCAGTTTTGTGCCCGCGCGCGAAGCCAGGATAGGGCTGGTCGACCGCGTGTTCAGTCGCGTCGGGGCGGCAGATGATCTGGCACGTGGCCGCTCGACCTTTATGGTTGAGATGATGGAAACCGCAACCATTCTCAATCAGGCGAGCCCGCGCGCGTTGGTGATTTTGGATGAGATCGGGCGCGGCACGGCTACCTTTGACGGCCTGTCCATCGCTTGGGCGGCGGTTGAATATCTGCATGATATTGCCGGATGCCGAACATTGTTTGCCACACATTATCACGAATTGACCGGACTGGGTGCGCGCCTGGACGGGTTGGCAAATGCCTCCATGCTGGTGCGCGAGCATCACGGCCAGCTGGTGTTTCTGCATGAAGTGGCTGCCGGTGCGGCGGATCGATCCTATGGAATCCATGTGGGTAAATTGGCGGGGCTGCCGGCTGTGGTCGTGAACCGAGCCAAGGCCGTGTTGAATACCTTGGAGGCCGATGAACAAGTGTCCGCCATGCGTGACCTGGCGGCAGATCTACCCTTATTCCAATCTCTTTCTGGGGCATCGTCCGCCGCTGAACAGACAGGACCTACACCCGTCGAACAGGCTGTAGACCGCATAACCAAAAATCAGCAATACAATGTTTTGTGCCCGATGCTGCCGGTTCAGCAGCCAGTAAATGGCAAGTAAAGGTAAAAAATAAAGCGGGAATTCAGAACTAGCGATCACTTTCCCAAGCAAAGTCCAAAGAAGGCACTCAACTCAAGGGTCAGTGTTCCATCCGTGTGCGGAGATCGCGGCGTCACAACCTTGAACTGCTGTCAGCGACATCCACAACGACCCGA
>CAJWBV010000181.1 GCA_913020275.1 uncultured Rhodobiaceae bacterium | reverse complement strand
ACTGGGCGACAGACAAAAACTCATGGCCGCTGGTGCCCTTTCCGTCATTCTCGTCGTGGTGCTTGCCAGCACATTCGATTTGCGGCTCGAACGCGACAACATCGCCTTGACGGACCTTTTGGCGATCGGCGTTGCTTTGGCTTTGTGCGCTGTCATAGCCTTTGCTGTGGGCACAGGTTTGCTGGCGGCATACCGGCTTGGCGTTTTGGAATCGACCATGCGCAGCACCACACACACAACCTCCATGGTCTTTGTCATCCTCATAGGCGCGGCGCTGTTCTCGCTGGTGTTTCGCGGACTTGGCGGCGACGACACCATTCACGACCTGTTGCAATCACTCCCCGGTGGCACATGGACTGCCGTGGCCGCGGTGATGTTGGTTATGTTTTTGCTCGGATTTTTCCTCGACTTCATCGAGATAATATTTGTTGTCGTGCCGCTTGTGGGGCCGGTTCTGTTGGGCATGGGCGTGGACCCCGTCTGGTTGGGCGTCATGATGGCGATAAATCTGCAAACATCGTTTCTTACACCCCCCTTCGGTTTTGCGCTTTTCTACCTTCGCGGAGCAGCACCTGAAAGCGTTCGCACCGGCGACATATATCGGGGTGCCATACCCTTCGTTATTATCCAATTAATCATGCTCGCACTGCTCGCATGGATACCTGAAATGGCAACTTGGTTGCCGGAAGTTGTTTTCGGAGACTGATATGTTTGCCCGTATCCCCAATTATGTGCTGACCACCGGTGCCATTGTGGCGGTGATTGTACTGGTCGGGCTTTATGACAATCAACGCGCGCCTGTGGCCGATGGCAGTGTCGGGCTGGTTATCGGCGTACCGGCCAACCAATTGATGACGCAGAGCGGCGATGACATTGTTCTGCCTGTTGTGTTGCGGTTGATAAATCGCAGTGAAAAAGAAGAAGCGCTTGAAGCCGAGAACAAATGCAAGATTTTCAGGTTCGTTGTGACCACGCCGCAAAACGAATTTATTCAGGCCAAGCGCTTTGCCGATGACTGCCCGACAAATACTACCTACGGCATAGTAGAAGCAAATTCCGTAATTGAACAAATCGAAGCCGTGCGGCTGGACGCCAGCCGATACGTTCCAGGCGATTACAAATTGCGGGTCAAGTTTTGGAATTATGAGGGCGAGGCCGAGTTTACCCTCGTCACCGGCAATTAAAGTCGATTGGCAAAAGCCGGCCCCATAAGTCCATCAGTCGGAAACCCCTTGGGTCGAATACGACCGGCCTGCGCGCGCAGGCCCACCCAATCATCAAGCTCGGTGAACACACGCTCGCGGCCTGCCTTGTCGGTCAGCTTCAAGCCTTCCCTGGCCGCATAACAGCGAATATCAGCAAGGTGCCCGTCGCCATGGCGTTGCAGGCGTACACCTTTGCCTCTGGGCATCTCGGGAATATCTGCAAGCGCGAAACATAAAAGTTTCCGGTTTTCGCCCAGCACGGCAACATGGTCACCAATAACAGGCACACACGCCGCCGCTTCGTCCGGCGCGCGCACATTCAAAATCTGCTTGCCGGCTTTGCGCGTGCTGACCAATTCGGTCTCCGGCACAATAAAACCATTGGCGATGCGCGAGGCCACCAGCAATTTGCGCGCCGGATCATGCACGAATATTTCGACGATTTCCTCCGCCGGTTCGATATCAAGCAACAGCCGTACCGGATCGCCATGGCCCCGCCCGCCGGGCAGTTTTGACGCATCGAGCGTATAAGCCCGCCCGTTTGACACGAATAATATCAACCGGTCGGTGGTCATGGCGTGCAGAACAAAACCCGCGCTGTCGCCGTCTTTGTAAGTCAGCCCTGCGCCAGTTTCGATATGGCCTTTCATCGCGCGTATCCAGCCTTTTTGCGAACACACCACCGTCACCGGTTCTTTTTCGATAAAGGCTTCGGGATCGGGCAAGTCTTCGTCGGTCACTTCGGCAAAATCGGTTCGCCGCGCGCCCAGCACCTTATCGGATTGATAGGTTTTTTTAAGTGCACGCAACTCCGCGGCGATAACGGCTTTTTGTTCCTTCGGCGATTTCAAAAGTCTTTTGAGGGCTTTGCGTTCACCGACCAACTCGGCATGTTCGGCGCGAATGGCAGTTTCTTCAAGTTTGCGCAATGCGCGCAGGCGCATGTTCAAAATTGCCTCGGCCTGTACCTGCGTCAGGTCAAAAGCCGTCATCAGCTCATCGCGCGGTTCGTCTTCTTCGCGAATAATGCGGATCACCTCATCGATATGCAGATAGGCAATGAGATAGCCATCCAGCACCTCAAGGCGCGCTTCGATTTTTGCCAGCCGAAACTTGCTTTTGCGCACCAAAACATCATTGCGGTGGTCAAGCCATTGGCCGAGCACATCGCGCAGGCCCATGACGCGCGGCACGCCGGTATTGTCCAGCACATTCATATTGAGCGAAAACCGCGTTTCCAAATCGGTCTGCTTGAACAAGTACGCTCACGAGTGAACCCATTTCGGACAACCCGGTTCGTGTATCCAGACGTTTGAGGGCATCTGCCCTGGGTACACCCGCAGCGATTTCGTGGTTCACCAACGTCAACTCTTGGCTCAACAGCGGAGCCGCCGGGGCCATTTCTTCTGCGACACGACGAAACGCCGCATCCAACCCAAGCCCAGCTTCGACGCAGCACACAAGCAAGTCGAGCGCATCTGGGAAGGGTCTGAGGATCGCAGCTTGTCGTTGGCGGATTCGTACATCGAGC
>CAJWBV010000180.1 GCA_913020275.1 uncultured Rhodobiaceae bacterium | reverse complement strand
CCATGCGCGTGCCGACCGGTGCAAGCGGGAGCGCCGCGCCGGAGTGCATTACATCGTGAACCAAGACAAGGCCGGCACCCAGCTTGCCGCCAGGGTGAAAGTTTTTGAAATCGGCCGACGAAAATTTGCGCTTTTCAAGCAGCGCGATTGCCAGCGCGTCTCCGAGCGCAAGTTGCATGGTCGTCGAGGTGGTTGGCGCCAAACCATTGGGGCACGCTTCGGTGCTTTTCGGCAGTGTAATGCAAATATCGGCCTGACGTCCCAGCAAGCTGTCTGCACCCGGTGTCAGCGCGATGAGGGGGATAGAAAAGCGTTTGGCATAATCAATGAGATTGGCGAGTTCAGCCGTTTCGCCCGACCATGACAGGGCGAGAACAGCATCATTACTCGTGATCATGCCGAGATCGCCATGGCTGGCCTCGCCCGGATGGACAAATTGCGCGGGCGTGCCGGTAGAAGCCATGGTTGCGGCGATTTTGCTACCGATATGCCCGCTTTTGCCCATGCCGGAAACGATCACACGACCGGAGATTTCCGCCAGCACAGTCACGGCCTGCTCGAAATTGTCGCCAAGCGCGTCGGAAAGCGATTGCAGTCCGTCAATTTCGGTCGCCAATGTGCGCCGAGCGGAACTAAGCGCAGATTCACTTAAAGAAAAACCCCGTTTCATGCACCTTGTATGCCCGAATTTTGCTGAAATGTCATTATGCTGGCGCTAAAGATAGGTGCCCATAATGTCGCGCAATACCGGACCAAGATTTTCGCCCAAACCGCTTTGCCCGCCCGCGCCGGCTTGTGACAGCGCGAAAGCGAGATTGGCTGCAAGAAAACCCACGCGATTGCCGCAATCATAGCGTTGGCCTTGAAACTTGTATCCGTGCAGGGGCAGTTTGCCGATGAGATTGGCCAGCGTGTCGGTTATCTGAATTTCCCCGCCCGCGCCTTTGTTAAAGGCGGACAGATCTTCCATGACTTGCGGGTCAAGAATATAGCGGCCAATAATCGCCAAATTAGAGGGCGCATCTGCAGGGGCGGGTTTTTCAACAAGACCCTTGATGGCCACCAATGTGCCGGTTTCAGCACCGGGGTCCAGCACGCCATAGCGTTGCGTCTGGTCGTGGGGAACCGCTTCAATGGCGACCAGATTGCCGCCAAGCTGTTCATATTGTTCAACCATTTGTGACAGGCAGCCCGTTCCATGCAGAACCATGTCATCGGGTAGAATAACTGCGAAAGGCTCATCGCCGACAGCCTCGCGTGCGCACCAAATGGCGTGTCCGAGGCCCAGCGGTTTGTCCTGAAACACTTCCGTTATTTTGGCGTTCTCGGGCAGGCCAGCCTGAAGTAGTGCCATCTCGTCGTGCTTGCCGCGCGCCTCCAGCACCTCCTCATAGGCCGGTGCCGGGGAGAAATGCTCGAGAATGGCGCGCTTATGGGGTGAGGAAACAAAGATGAACTCGTTACATCCGGCGGCGGCGGCTTCTTCCACCGCCCATTGGATAAGGGGGCGGTCGACAACGGGCAGCATTTCCTTGGGGACGGCTTTTGTGGCGGGTAAAAAACGAGTGCCGAGGCCGGCAACCGGGAAAACAACCTTTCGGACGGTTTGGGTCATGTAAAATCCTGCACAAACTTATCAACGGGCATGGTGAATCTGATATATGCAAATTGTATAGGGAGTTTGAATATGGCTCAATGTGTTCCGGTGATTGCGTAGGGCGGTGCATTGACAGCTAGAACAGTACATCACCAAGAAAGCGAGTTGATGCTGGTCAATGGGGAGCTTGCTAGCCTATGTCAGAAGCAAAACTAAGCAAAAATAGCCGGAAGCTCCGGCATTTGTTTGGGCCGGTCGCCTTGTATTCGGTTGGCATGTGTTTCGTGGTATTGGGCGGCACATTGACAGCCAAAGCCGACCCCGTTTTTGACCGCTTTATTTCCGAAGTGCGCGAAGAAGCCGCCGCGCAAGGCATATCGGAACGCCATTTGGCTAATCTCGACCGGCTCACACCGGAGCCGGAAATCACCCGTCTTGCTTCGAGCCAGCCCGAATATGTAAAGCCGATATGGGCGTATCTCGACCATTTGATCACACCGAACCGTTTAACACTGGGGCGCGAAAACCTTAACGCCTATCGACCTTATCTAGACAAGCTGGAAGCCCAATATGGCGTGCCCGTCGGCATTCTTGTCGCGATCTGGGGGGTGGAAACCAATTACGGCAGCAATAAGGGCAGTTTTCATGTTTTGCAGGCACTCGCAACATTGGGCTATGAGGGACGCCGCGCGAAATTCGGTCGCCAGCAATTGCTGGCCGCCCTGCAGATTTTGCAATCGGGCGATGTAACGATAAATAATTTTTACGGCAGTTGGGCGGGCGCCATGGGGCACACCCAGTTTATTCCGACCACCTATCTGGCCTACGCCGCCGACGGCACGGGAGACGGCAAGCGCGATGTTTGGACGAGTCCGCAAGACGCGTTGGCGTCTACGGCGAATTATCTGAAAGTTTCCGGCTGGCAGCGCGGCATGCCATGGGGGTTTGAGGTAGTGTTGCCAGAAAATTTTGCACTCATGCCTGAAAATGACGAGGATTATATAAAGCACTCTGAAACTCTCGGTGATGGACCTATTCAAAATTATATTTCTGAATTAGCTAGTACATATAATACTCCTGGTAAGTTTATAAATTTAGATGAGCTAGATTTATCTGAGCTACCTGAGCTAGAGCAATTTATG
>CAJWBV010000179.1 GCA_913020275.1 uncultured Rhodobiaceae bacterium | reverse complement strand
TCTTGATATTGTCAGCCGCTGCAAAAAATCCTTTGGTGTTCCGACCTTCGTCTATCAGGTGTCGGGCGAATATGCCATGCTTGCCGGTGCCGTCGCGCAAGGCTGGCTTGAGCGCGATAAGGTTATTTTGGAAACGCTCACCGCCTTCAAACGCGCCGGTGCCGACGGTATTTTGAGCTATTTCGCGCGTGACGCCGCGCGCCTCTTGGCCAACTAACCACCTCCTCCTCCGCCTCCGCATGCTGCAAGCCCCAGCAGGCAGGGCGTAATCAGACACAGAACCGACAAGCGACGAAAATCGAATGATTGAAATTTTTCAGAGATACAAAAACAAAAATACAGAACAGTCACTTTTTAACTTTCCAATTAAATAGCCATAGTCCCGAATAATATTTTACTTAATCAAAGATAAATTTAAATGCGGTTATTTTTGTTATTTTGTTTGATTGAATATATTTCTTTTGTAAGAAATATATTTTTATTGCTTGCCTCTGAGCCGCGCAATCAGGCTTGACGTGTCCCAACGCCCGCCGCCCATATTTTGCACGTCGCCGTAGTAGTCCCGAATGATTTGGGTAATCGGCAAATCAGTGCCATTGCGCTTTGCTTCGTCCAGACAAATATCCAGGTCCTTGACCATCCAATCGACAGCGAAGCCAAAATCAAACTGATTGTCGATCATGGTCTCGAAGCGATTTTCCATTTGCCAGCTCTGCGCCGCACCTTTGGAAATGACATCGATAACGTCGCGCCCGTCCAAGCCGGCTTTTTCACAAAACAGCAGGGCTTCAGAGAGGCTTTGCAATAGACCGCCAATACAAATCTGGTTAACCATTTTAGTCAGCTGACCGGCACCGGAAGCACCCATCAGCCGCACAGCGCGCGCGTAATGCATCAAAACAGGTTGCACGGTATCGAATATGCTCTGCGGCCCGCCGACCATAATCGTCAGTGCGCCATTTTCTGCCCCCGCCTGACCGCCCGAAACAGGTGCATCCAGCATATGACAGCTTTGCGCCGCAAGCTGTGTTGACAAATTCCGCGCAATATCCGCCGAAGTCGTTGTGTGGTCGACCAAAATGGCATCTTTATCCATACCGGCGGCGGCGCCCTGCGGGCCGGCAATGACGGCGTTCAGATCGGCATCATTGCCGACGCAGGTAAAAACCATGGCAGCATCTTTTGCCGCGTCTGCAGGTGTTTGTGCCATCTGCCCGCCATGCGCGGCAACCCATGCTTCGGCTTTGGCATTTGTGCGATTATAAACCGTGACATCGAGACCGGCAGCGGCCAAATGGCCGGCCATCGGAAACCCCATAACGCCCAGCCCTATAAATGCAACCCGCATTTCACTTGCCCCCAATGCACTCAATTAAATGGCGCTCAAGCCAGCCCCGCATAGCCGCCACGAAAATACAATAACGGGGCGGCTTGTGTCTCGGCGCAATCGACACTTTCAACATATCCAATGTAGATAATATGATCGCCGGCCACGATACGTTCGTGAACGCGACAGTCAAAACACGCCAATGCACCGACAATACGCCTGTCGCCTGAGGCACTGGTTTCGACATGACAGGGTCCCAGCTCATGTGTGCCGGGCCGCGCCATGGCATTTGAAAGCTCTTGCTGCTCAGCCGACAAAATGTTGGCGCAAAACCTGTTTGCATCGGCAAACTGGGTCATCATGTCGGAATCATTGGCAAGACACCAGGAAATCAGGGGCGGATCGAGGGAAACTGATGAGAAACTATTCACGGTCAGCCCCAGCGTGCTACCCTGCGGGTCGGCAATGGTTATGATTGCGACACCGGTGCCAAATTGGCCAAAAGCGTTGCGTAGCGCGCGATGTTCGTTCATTTTGCAGACCCTTGATGTGTGAATGATGTTCTTATGCCTCAATCGCGTGCCTTAATCCAGTGTTGTCGTTAATGCGGTTAACCAGAACAGGAAACCATGATTTCTGAATTACACATGTGGCTGACCTTCGGTGTTATCGCCGGTGCCATGCTGCTTTATGTCACCGAGTTTGTGGCAATCGAAATGACGTCGCTATTGGCGCTGGTTGCCATGCTGCTCCTGTTCACCCTGTTTCCGCAGATTGGGCCAGACGGCTCAAATCTTCTGGACGCGACCGCCTTATTGGCAGGCTTTGGAAATCCGGCGCTGATCACAGTCATGGCGTTATTGGTTATGGCGCAAGGACTGTTTCAATCCGGTGCACTTGAAAACCTCATTGACCGCGCCACCCGACGCGCAACGCGCGCGCCGATACGTGCCATTTGGGGCATGTTGATCGGCGCCATGCTTGCCAGCGCCTTGCTCAACAACACACCAGTGGTTTTGATGGCCATTCCAATTATTGTTGCCATCGCCAAGCGCGCCAAGCTCAATCCAGCGCGACACATGATGCCATTGAGCTTCATGACCATATTGGGCGGCATGCTGACGTTAATCGGCTCATCCACCAATCTTCTGGTAGCCGATGCGGCGGCGCGCTTCACCGATCATTCGCTTGGTTTTTTCCAGCAAACGCCGATTGCAATCATTCTGATAAGTGTAGGCACGCTCTACATTTTTTTCGTCATGCCCCGCATTATCGGCGAGACGGAAGTGGAAGAAAGAAGCGACAGCACCGAAACCGGCCGCCAATATATTATCGAATTGCGCCTACGCATTGGCGATGCGCTGGTTGGTGCAAACACGGCCGCCGGTTTTCTGCCTGCATTGAGCGGCATGAATTTGCAAATTA
>CAJWBV010000178.1 GCA_913020275.1 uncultured Rhodobiaceae bacterium | reverse complement strand
CCTGAAAACCCGGGGGCTTGAGCTGATTTACCGTAAAGGTAATGGGCTGGAAACCATGCGCGCGCTGGTTACCGAAACCGACGCCGCAACCGTGTTCTGGAACCGGCAATATGAAAAAGACACAATTGCCCGCGACACGGAGCTTAAATCCTGGCTGAAAGATAATAACCGGCAGGGCGAGGGGCATGTTGGCAATCTTTTCTTCGACCCCTGGCAAATTATGAACAAGAAAAGCGGCAGCCATTTCAAAGTGTTCTCGCCATTTTGGAAAGCGTGCTTGGAAGCCGGTTTGCCGTGCGACCTGTCGGCCCCGCCTGCTCGGATTGCCGGGCCGGAAAAATCGCCCGAAAGCCTGCCTCTGCCGGCGGCCGACACACCCCCGGCACCCGATATGGAGACGCTTTGGCAGCCCGGAGAACGCGGCGCACTTAAAATGCTGGATGTATTTTTCGATGAAGGGCTCGAAGGATATGCGGACAATCGCGACATTCCGGGCGGAGTGACGACCTCGCGCCTGTCGCCGCATCTGCGCTGGGGTGAGATCAGCCCGCAGCGCATTTTCGCAAGCCTCGGTGAAGCGCGCCTCGATACACGCGACGGGCACAAATTCCTCTCCGAAGTGGGCTGGCGGGAATTTTCCTATTATCTCCTTTATCACTACCCGGACATGCCGGAGCGGTGCCTGCAAAACAAGTTCGAAGCATTTCCGTGGCGCGATGCGCCGGAAGATCTTGAGGCGTGGAAGCAGGGGCAAACAGGTTATCCGATTGTTGACGCGGGCATGCGCGAACTGGCGCGCACCGGTTTCATGCACAACCGCTCGCGCATGATCGCAGCCTCGTTTTTGACCAAGCACCTGCTCATTGACTGGCGCGAGGGCGAGAAATGGTTCTGGGAATGTCTGGCCGATGCAGACCCGGCAAACAATGCGGCCGGTTGGCAGTGGACAGCAGGTTGCGGCGCTGACGCCGCCCCCTATTTCCGAATTTTCAACCCGATTATTCAGGGACAGAAATTTGACCCTGACGGAATTTATACCAAGACTTATGCGCCCGAACTTGCCAAACTCACCGGCAAGATGATTTTTGCACCCTGGGAAGCCTCACCCGAAACACTCTCTGATGCCGGCATTGCGCTGGATGTCGACTACCCCGCCCCCATTGTGAAACACGAATTGGCGCGCGCACGTGCACTTGATGTGTTCCACGCCCTGTAATCCCTTTTTGTATTTGTAGGAAAATAGAATGAAAATTGCGGTTATTGGCAGCGGCATATCGGGAAACATTGCCGCGTATTATCTGTCACGCCGACACGATGTCACCTTGTTCGAAAAGCGCGACCGCCTTGGCGGGCACAGCGCTACAGTTGACATTGCCTATCATCACCCCGACGACCGCATGAGCGTTGATACAGGATTTATCGTCTATAATGAGCTGAATTATCCGGGACTGACCCGGCTCTTTGCAGAACTGGGGGTCGAAACCGAGCAAAGCAATATGAGCTTCGGTTTCTCGGCCAATTCGGGCGCGCTGGAATGGTCGGGGCAGTCTTTATCCTCCGTCTTCGCGCAAAAGAGAAACCTGCTCAACCCGTTTTTCTGGCGCATGTTGCGCGACATATTCCGCTTCAACAAAGCCGCCGCCCTCGACCATGAGGCCGGTCTGTCGGGGGACGAAACGCTGGGGGAATGGCTGGATCGCTACGACTTTTCAAAATCGTTTCGCAATCGCTATCTCCTGCCCATGGGTGCCGCGATTTGGTCGACGCCGGCTTCTGAAATAGAAGCGTTTCCCGCCCGCAATTTCCTGCATTTTTTCTACAATCACCGTTTGATCCACAGCGATCGCCCGCAATGGCGCACCGTGCGCGGCGGTTCACGCGAATATGTGAAAAAACTATCGGCGGCGTCGGCGGCGCGGACCATTTTAAACGCGCAAGTCACCTCCGTAGAGCGACACGACAACAGAGTCTTTGTTCATGCAAACGGACGGGAAGAGGCGTTTGATCAGGTAGTTTTTGCAACCCATTCCGATCAGGCATTGGCGGCTCTCACCGATGCCAGCTCGGAGGAGCGCGCCATTTTGTCGGCCGTGCGCTACCTGCCTAACCAGGTCTATCTGCATTGCGACGACCGGCTGATGCCGAAGCGCCGCAATGTCTGGTCAGCTTGGAATTATTTGACCGACGGCCAGTTGGCGCAAGACGGCACCATGACCGTCAGTTACTGGATGAACCTGTTGCAAAATCTCGACAATGATAAACCGGTTTTCGTGACGCTCAATCCGGCCGTTCCGCCTGCCGCCGAGAAAACCTTCGGGCATTTTGTCTATGACCACCCGCAATTTGACCAGGCGGCCTTGCGCGCGCAGGAAACTTTAGACACTATTCAGGGCATGAACGGGGTTTGGTTTTGCGGTGCTTGGACCGGCTATGGGTTCCACGAAGACGGCTTGCAGTCTGCAATCCGGGTCTGCGAAGGGCTCGAAGCGGCATCCGGCCGTGTGCGTGAAGCGGCGGAATGAGCGCGCAGGCCATATCGGCAATTTATACCGGCACGGTGCGCCATGCGCGTTACACGCCAGCGCGACACCGCTTTTCCTATCGTGTGTTTTCGCTTTATTTGGATGTCGACGATTTGGACGCGCGCGCCAATCTGCCCGCGCTTTTATCCGTCGGCCGTTTCAATCTTTTCAGCATCAGATTTAATAGTTTCAATATTTGGAAATTCTGCAAGAGCCACTCTAACCATTTCCCTACCTTCCAAAGTTATATTA